>JBKJSI010000173.1:0-4072 GCA_046595915.1 Pirellulaceae bacterium | reverse complement strand
CTTGGCGAAGCTCGCGGCGGAATAGAGGGCGCCGGAGGGCAAAACTCTCCCATTCCCGATTCCCGCACTTCCGAAAGGCAGCGAATTTGCCCTTACCTTTTCCCCGCGAGTGCGTATACTGACCTCCTACAGCCATCATGATTCGGGCAGGTTTTCGCTTGTTTTGCCCTCCGGCGCCCTCTATTCCGCCGCGAGCTTCGCCAAGCTTTCCCTCTGTTTTCGATTCAGCTTGGCGAGCCAATTTATTTTGGCACGGCCGCGAGTTTGTGTAACCGCCGCCGCTCATTGGGTTTAGCTGGGTCGCCTCATCCATGCATTTGCGTGGACCCGTCGCGCTCCCGGCGCATGGAAAATCATTGTCTTATGTCTAGCGATCCGTCCGTTGCCTCCGAATTTGAATCCCCCGTCGACATCGAAGCAGTCGATTTAGAAACCTCGGAAATTGAAACCGAGGACGAATTCGATTCCGAGTTCAACTCGGAAATCGATGCCGAAGATGACACCGAAGACGAAATGGAAATCGAAGTCCCCGGCGCCGCCTTTCGCGCGCTCGGCCTCTCCGAACCGCTCGTCGACGCGATCGTCGCCTCGGGCTACACGATCCCCACGCCGATCCAAGCCAGCGCGATCCCCGAGCTCCTCGCCGGCCGCGACCTCCTTGGCCAAGCTCAAACCGGCACCGGCAAAACAGCCGCCTTCGCGCTGCCGCTCTTGCAGCGAATCGACCTCAGCGACAACACGACCCAATTGCTCGTCCTCGCGCCGACCCGCGAACTAGCCATCCAAGTCGCCGAGTCATTCGAAAAATACGCCAGCCGCATGCGTGGTCTCCGTGTCTCCGCGATCTACGGCGGCGCCGGCTACAACGAACAGTTCCGCCAACTTGATCGCGGCGCCCACATCGTCGTCGGCACACCCGGCCGCGTCATGGACCATCTGCGACGCGAATCGCTTTCACTCTCCGACCTCCGCGTCCTCGTCCTCGACGAAGCGGACGAAATGCTCCGCATGGGCTTCGCCGACGATGTCGATTGGATTATGTCGCACGCCCCGACCGAGCGCCAAACGGCTCTCTTCTCGGCGACACTGCCGCCCGCAATTCGCCAGATCGCCAGCAAGCATCTGAAGAACCCCGCCGAAATCACGATCAAGCAACGCAACGCCACCGCCGACACCGTGCGGCAACGCGTGCTCGTCGCCAACGATCATCAAAAACGCTACGCCCTCAGCCGCGTGCTCGAAGTCGAGCCGATCGAAGCCGTCATCATCTTCGTCCGCACGAAAAGCACCTGCGATCCGCTCGTCGAATTTCTGTCCCAATGCGGGCACAGCGTCGCCGCATTGCATGGCGATATTCCGCAGAAAAAGCGTGAGCGCGTCATCGAAGATTTGAAGGAAGGCCGGCTCGATATCATCGTCGCGACCGACGTCGCCGCCCGCGGCCTCGATGTCCAGCGCGTCAGCCACGTCTTCAACTACGACCTGCCGTTCGATCGAGAAGCCTATGTCCATCGCATCGGCCGCACCGGCCGCGCAGGGCGAAACGGCGAAGCGATTCTCATCTGCTCACCCCGCGAACGCGCCAAGGTCCGCCGCCTCGAGCAAGCCGTCGGCAAACCGATTGAAGCGATGGAGGCCCCGAGCAATCGCGACTTGAACCAAAAGCGCATCGAGCGTTTCCACCTCAAGATCACCGAGGCGATGCAAAGCCGCGAGATGGAGACTTTTTCCTCGATCGTCTCGCAATACCAAGCCGCGAATCCCGAAGCCACGCCGGAAAAAATCGCCGCGGCTCTCGCGGTCATGCTCCATGGCGGTCGATCGATCATCGAAAAACGCGAACTGCAGCCTGTCGAAGGCGCCGACTCGCGCCGCTTCGATGGCCCCGAACGCCCCAACCGTCCCGGTCGTCGCGAACGCACCGAACGCAAGGACAGCGGCGGTTTTGCCCGCGGCGGCGAACGCAGCGAACGCCCAACCCGCCGCCCCGAACGTTCCGAGCGTCCAGCTCGAAATGAAGAGGCGATGGACTCCTACCGAATCGAAGTCGGCCGCGAACAAGGCGTGCTCCCCGGCAACATCGTCGGCGCCATCGCCAACGAAATCGGCATCGAAGGCAGTATCATCGGCCGCATCGCGATCTTCGACCGTCACAGCATCGTCGACCTGCCAGTCGGCCTGCCGACAGACATGTTCGACGCTCTCGGCAAAGTTCAGGTACTCGGCAATCGCCTCAACATCAGCCGCGCCCGAAGTGTGCGAGAGCAACAAGAAACTCGCCCCCAAGAACCTCGCCCAGCTCGCGAGCCTGCCTCGGCCGCTCCTGTCAAACGAGTTAAGCCGAACAAGAAGGCAAAGAAACGCGCCGCGGCAGCCGCTGCTGCGGTCTAAGCCAACTGACTTCCGAGCTTCGGCGTCCAATCGAGCGTGCCTCTACTTCGGCACGCTCGACATCCTCAGTGGTCGGTAAAGATTCACGCCCAGGTGACCACCGAGCGGCTTTCAACGTCGGTATCAGACCACCCAGTGTGGGGGTTCTTTGGCAAATAGACGTATTGAAGTTCGTATTTTCGCCCTATTTTGGTAAGATTTGCGGACTGGCGGCGAATCTCTAGGCGAAGCCCTGTGGTGCGAAACTGCGATGCGGTACGCGGGGTAAACGCTACTGAAGGACAAAGAATGGGCGAAACCTCGTTAGATGAACGCGGCGCCTTGCAGCGGTTGGTTGACGGCTGCTTGGCTCGTGACGAACGCGCCATTCGCGGCCTAATCGAGCGTTACCAGGGACGCGTTATGGCGCTTTGCTGCCGAATGCTGGCACATCACCAAGACGCCGAAGATGTAGCGCAAGAGACTTTCGTTCGCGTGATTCGAAGCCTTTCCAAATGGGATCGAACGCGGGAATTTGAGCCGTGGCTTTTGGCGATCGCCGCGAATCGGTGCAAAACACTGCTGTCCCAACGGGGACGGCTGATGCGGGTGCCAATCGTGGAGGAGCCTTCCTGTGGCAAGGCGGGCGAGGAGCGAGCCGCCAAGCAGTTGACCGAGGAATTGCAGCTTGGCCTTTTGCAGCTGCGAATGGAATATCGCCAGGCGTTTGTGCTCTTTCATGAACATGAAATGAGCTATCAGGAGATTGCGGATACCCTTTCGAGTCCGCTCGGAACCATCAAGACGTGGGTTCACCGCGCCCGTCAGGAATTGATTCAATTCTTGACGCGACGCGGCGTGATCGCGGAGGCACAACATGCGGTTTGAGGACCTTGAGAAGAACGAATTCGACGCGCGTTTGCAGCAAGTTTTGGATCAGCGGCATTGCCCTGATTCCGATGCTCTGTTGAGTCAACTTGCCTTTGAAGATGAGGATGCGGCTGCGCGGCTGAGGGCGGCGGAATTCATCGCTTCGCCTCCGGCAGTGGTGATGTACCCCTCCGCGAATTTCGCCGATCGGATTTTGGCGCAAGTTCATGCGGAAGACGTAGCGGAAGTGAAACTGCGAAACACGCCGATGTGGCGTCGCAAGTCAACTTGGTATGGCGGCATTGGTTTGGTCGCGGCGGCTTCGATTGCGATTTTGCTCGGGGTTTGGAATTCCCAGTCTGAGCCTAATCAGGTTGCTGCGATTCCGAAGGCAGAACCGATCACCGTTGCGGTTGTGCCGGTCGATGAGAACATCGATCCCGAATCGATCCAGCCTAACGAGCCGTTACCTCAGTCCCTCGAAGATATTTCCAGGCGACTCGACGTGCGACAAGAGAAAGTCGCTCAACTTCGCAGCGGACTCAATCCGTTTCGAAGCACTCTGAATGTTACGTTGCATGTGATTCGGGCCACGGTGCCGAATAAGCCGCACTCTTCGCAGCAACGCCCAGTGGATGGCAAGCCATCAACGGCGGTGATGAACACTCGCTGGATTGCCTAGTGAATTATTGATCGCCTCGAACCGCTGCATCCACTCAATGTTCGATTCGATTTTGTTGTGCGCCGTCTGTATCGCTATTGGCTTCTGTTCGCTCCATTTGATTGAGCATGCGCGGGGAGCGGGCGGCGACTTCATTGACGATTGCTTTTC
>JBKJSI010000890.1:0-7852 GCA_046595915.1 Pirellulaceae bacterium | reverse complement strand
ATTGGCGAAGTTCATTTGCGACATACCACATTTCAGGAAGTGTTTCAATTTCAAATAGGCAAAGTACGAGATTGCGCACATTGCCCCGTCATATCCAAAGTTACCGCTGGCCCTGGCCCTTCAGGCTGCGGGGGAAGATGCGGTTCGCGCGGCTTCGCTGATGATTCTCAGATGGTGGATAGGAAATCGATTACTTTCAGCTTTGGAACTCGTGCGAACTCGGCGGCATTCGTGGTCAGTAAAGAATAGTCATGACTCAATGCGGTGGCTGCAATCCAATAGTCGTGCGGGCCGATCGGTGAGCCGCTCTTCATCAAGGAGGAGGCAAGTTCTGCGTGAATATCCGCGATCGGTGAATCAATGGGCAGAATCGTAACACTTGAAAGCACTGTTTTGACGAACAGGGCTCTGGCGGCTTTTCGGGCCACTGTGTTGGCGCGATGGAGTCCGACTTTTAGCTCCGACTCCGTGATCACGCTAATCGAGGGTGCGCCCAAGTGAGCCCAGCGGGAGAAATCGACGCCACGGCCTTCGCGCTCCCAGCGTATGAAGACGCCCGTGTCGATTATGACTCCCATTTGTCGTCCAGCGATTGCAGGGAGCTTCGAAACGATTCGATATCTTCTTCATAACTCTTGGCGTCGTCTCCCAGCGGCGGGATCTGCCGAAGGGCGCGATCTAGATCTGCCATGGTTTTCGAGCGCTCGATGGGGACTAGCTTGGCGACGGGAACTTCGCCCTCGGAAAGTTCAACGGTGACCTGATCTCGCGCGACGTGACGCACGAGGCCGGGCCAATCGATTTGGGGTGACAGGATTTCTTGGCGTTCCATGGTTCAGCCTCCAAGTCTTATTGTAATCAAACAATTAGTGAGGCGTGGTGTAGTAGGCGCCATCGTGAACGGCTCCGTCAGAGCCGGTGGGAATTGTTGGGCGATTCTTTTTCACAGGCCTTCGACCTGTGCTTACAGAAGCGGCCCTTCAGGCCGCGGGAGCGAATCGGCTTGGCGTTCAGAAATGGGTGTCGCGGGTTACTGGTGATGAATCGGGCTTTCAGCCCTCGTTTTTCTTGCGGCGGTCGACCTGGGGTTTCGCGGGTACGCTTCACCCCAGGCTTTAACGAGGTCGGGCCTTCAGCCCTTCAAGGCGATGTGCCTTATTCCGAACGTTGGCTGCCGATTGGCGGGTTGGGTTCGGGTGGGTGCTTCTTGCGGCTGCGCCGCCCCGATAGATGGGTACATCAATCGGGGCTACCCGGTTAGGCTTTTCGGGTGGTTGAGCTGGTTTGCAATTTCCCACTGCTGGACTAGCCAGCAGTGGCACCCGAATTTTCCATGAGTTTGACCTGGCACTCTGTCTACCAGGCGAGCTGGGCTGTGCCGGTGGTGAGTTTGAAGCTGCAGACTTTGAGTTTGATTCTCATTCCTGGCTGCAGGGTTTGTGTTGTGGGAGGCGAGCCGGTGATGGGGCCGGAAACGGGGTAGCCTACGATTTTGGCAAGCCAGCCATTTTTTCGAGTGCGTTGCTCGAGCAGCACGCACTCAACCAGATCGCCGCACTTGGGAGTCAAGGCATCGGGCGTTGCTCCTTGTGATGCATCGCCATCTCGATCGCGATTGGCCGCTGCTGGATATGGCTTTTGATTTTTGTGTTTTCGAGGTGGCGAATCGTAGAAGGTGAACTGATAGCCGCCTTCGTTTCGCTCGATAGTTTTCCATTGGCCGCTGGTTGCGGGGCCGATCCATTGCTCGATGATTACTTGCGAGGGGCGTTTTCTGTCGAGGAGTACTTCTAGCCTATCGTGGCGGAGACGGGCCAGATGTTGATCGACTTCTAGTCGGGCTTTGTTTCGCGCCTCGGATCGCGTTTGGCAGAGCGTGATCAGCGCTACTGAGCCATCGGCTTGTTTCGCGATGATGCGAAAGCGGTTGGCTGGCTCCGAGTGCGGGCCCGTCGAATTGTCATTGTTCATTCCATTCACCTCCCATTGTTGCCGCCATTGCGCGCAATTCGACTGCGCAGCCGAGTGCCGCTGGCGGAGTCGAGGGAGGTTTTTTGGTGCTAGCTACAATTCATGGGAGCCACTGAATTCGATGGAGGGCAAGGCCGTGTTATGAAAACAAAGTGGTGGTCAGTGGCTTACAAAATGGTGAGCTTTTTGCGCCACTTTGTTTTCATAACACAGCCACACGATCACTCTGAAGACGCACGCTCTTTCGGCGGAGCGAAAGGCAACAATGAGTGACAGAGGCTTGCAGGGATAGGTTCGCTTGGCGAAGGAAAATATTGGCGGGAAGAAATGCGAGGACGAGGGGATTTGAAACACAGGGGTACAGAGATCACTGAGGGAATACGCGCGGGGGAGGATCGCGGAAACACGGAAGGGCGGAAGCGCGGAAGAATTTGGAGAGGATCGTCTTTGTTTTTGGGTTCTTTATCAAGCGTTGCGCAGGGTTTGGGCGCAGTTCAATTGTTATCTCGGGCCTTCAGCCCTTTGTTTTGATTGGTGGCCGGGTACCAGGGCCTGCGCAGAGTACTGCTCCGACCCTGGCTACGATATTTCGGGCCGTTTGGCCCTGAATTCGATTACGAAAATGCGCGGAGCGAAAGGCGACAATCATCAGCCCAACTTCCAGGGGGCTCGATAGGGGCGCGAGGTCCAGGTTGCGGCTTCGTCGTCGCCGACGATTACTTCTTTCGCAGGATCCCAGTTGATTTTGCGACCGAGGCGGATCGCTATGTTGCCGAGGTGGCAAACAGTGGCTGAGCGATGGCCGATTTCGATGTCGCAGATCGGTTTCTCGCGGCTCTTGATGCAGTCGAGGAAATTTTTGTGGTGGTCGTCGCTGGCGTAGAGTTTTACGTCGGTCTCTTTGAGCGGTTCTTTGACTAGGCCTTCGGGTTCGCTGAAGAGCCGTGCGCGGTTGACTTGGATTTTTCCTTTCTCGCCGATGATTGTTACGCCGCCGGGGATTTCGGGTTGCTTTTGGCCGACGATCACTTGGACGCCGCTGGCATAGGTGTGTGTCAATAAGCAGGAGTCGCTGACTTCGAATACCTTTTTGGGATCAAAGGTTGCGGTTCCTTCGGTGGAGATCGGGCCGCTGTCGTCCATGCCTAGCGCCCACTGCGCGATGTCGAGATCATGGGCGCCGAAGTTCGTCATTTGGCCGCCGGAGTAGTCCCAATAGAAGCGGAAGTTGTAGTGCACTCGATTTTTGTTGTACGGGCGCGAGGGAGCGGGGCCGAGCCACATTTCATAGTCGAGTCCGGCCGGCGGATCGGAATCGGCCACGGCCTCCGCTGGCGCGTTGCACTTCGGTAGCCCTACCAAGATCTTCTCGATCTTTCCTAGCCTTCCCGATCGCACATATTCGCAAGCGGTGCGAAAGAGTTGGCTACTTCGCTGCTGCGACCCGGTTTGCACGATGCGCCCGTGCTTGCGGGCAGCGTCGACCATCTTGCGTCCTTCGGCGATGGTGAGCGTGAGGGGCTTTTCGCAGTACACATCTTTCCCCGCTTCGCAGGCGTGAATCGTACAGAGGGCGTGCCAATGATCGGGCGTGGAGACGACGATGGCGTCGATATCTTTTCGATCGAGCAATTTGCGATAGTCGTTGAACGTCTCGACCTTCTTGCCGTTCTTCTCGACCTTGCTCGCTAGCTCGGCGGCGACCGTATCGATTCGGCCTTGGTCGACGTCGCAAATGGCGGCGCAGTTCTCGACGAACTTATTCAGATTGCCGCGCCCTTGCCCGCCCAGCCCAATGTGCCCGGTCACAATGCGATCGTTCGCGCCGAAGGCGGAGCGCGGCACGAAGTATGGCGCGGCGAAGATGGCCGACGCGGCGGCGCTATGGGTAAGTAACTTGCGGCGTGAGAAACGAGGGGTACCCATGCGATGTGCGCCTTGTGATGAAGCGGCTTTCCAAAAACGGGGACAGGCACCCGACAACTGATAACAGTTTGAAACTTCGAACACTCAAGTCGGGAGCCAGTCCCCGTTTTCGGAAAGCCTTTAACTAGAAGACGCAGTTTACCGCGTCAAAATGGAACTTGCGACAATGAATTCACATCCCCAGTCGCCCAAATAGCCCATCTTCTCCGTGGGATGCCGCTTGCGAGCGAGATCAATGTTGACGGGGCCCCGCCTAGCCATATAATCCGCGTCGTGGGCAATTTCGGTAAGCCTGAGAAACGTGGCGAAGAAACGGGAATGCACGGTTCCAGGGGGGTATGCGGTTTACGCATGCCGCGAAGAATTGCTCATTGAGGAAGTTTGTGACTAGCCACGACGTGGCGTACACGGAGGTAGGTCGACCGCGCTTAAGAGGGATACGCAAACCAGGCGCAGTTCGATTACGGTGCTAGTCAAACCATCGGTAGGGAGAGGGGTGGTTTAGCCATGTCCACATTAAAGACTGTCTTCACGACCGGCGAGGCCGCGAAGATCTGTAAAGTAAGCCAGCAAACGATCATTCGTTGCTTCGATAATGGCGCCCTCAAGGGATTCCGAGTTCCCGGCAGCCGCTTTCGCCGCATTCCGCGTGACCTGCTTTTCAGCTTCATGCGCGAAAATGGCATTCCGACCGACGCACTCGAGAGCGGCAAGCGAAAGCTGCTGATCGTCGACGACGATGTCGATCTGGTTGAGCTGTTGACGGACGTTTTCGCCCGCGATGGTCGGTTTGAGATCAGAACCGCCAACAATGGCTTCGGCGCGGGCATGCTCGTGAAGGAGTTTCGGCCCGATCTGGTCGTCCTGGACATCATGCTGCCCGACATCAATGGAAAAGAAGTCTGCCAGCGTGTGCGCATGGACCCCGCGATGGAGATGGTGAAAATCATCTGCATCTCCGGCATGGTCGAAAACGACAAAATCGCGGATCTTCGCGCTGCTGGCGCCAATGATTTTATGCATAAGCCGTTTGATGCTCAGAAGTTGGTTGAACGCGCCTGTGATTTGCTTGAGATTGATCGGCCGGTTTTGGCTTAGAGCCACGTGCATTCGCGACCGGAGCATTTTTCGCGATGGACGCTTTTGACGAGAACGCGAAGAGCGATTTTCAGAAGCGGCTTGAAGAAGAAAAACTCGCCTCGCTCCAGGCCTTTGCCTATGGGGCCAGTCACGAGATCAATAACCCGCTCGCGAATATTTCGATGCGGGCTCAGACGCTTTTGGCCGGCGAGACCGATGTCAGGAAGCGAGAATTGCTCCTTGCGATCTATCGTCAGGCGCTGCGCGCGCATGCGATGATTGCTGACATGATGACTTATGCGCGGCCGCCGTTGCCGAAGCTATTGGAAGTTGATCTTGTTGCTCTTGCAAAGACTGCCATTGAAGAGGCGCGCGAAGCCGCCAAAGCGCAGAGTACGTCTCTCAAACTGACCACGCGATCTGGTGCTGAGACTGTTAGCGCTGATGCTAATCACATTCTTCTGGCGATTCGGGCATTGCTTGATAATGCACTGGAATCATTGGTGCAGGGTGGCGAAATTGAGGTGTCTGTAGAACAAAGCTCGATCGCCGTTCGCGATACCGGTCCCGGCATGACGGAAGAAATCCGCCGTCACTGTCTTGATCCTTTTTTTAGCGGGCGGGAAGCGGGGCGGGGACTGGGGTTTGGGCTGCCGAAATGTTGGGCGATTATGCAGCAGCATGGAGGGACGATTGAGGTGGAGTCGGAACTGGGCGAAGGAACGAGCGTGACGTTGAAGTTTCCGGTTCACTCGATTGGTCGCTCGTGAACATCGTTGCTCGCATCGCGCGGTGAGAATCTGAGTTTCCAAATACCTTGGGCGCGGGTAAGGCAAATCGAGCCAACCAATCGCTCGCCTAATAACTCTGCCTCAAAACAATTGTCGCTCGTTTGGATGACGCGATAGTCACCATGATCCCATCGCGAAACTACACCGCGATCACCTGAGACTGGTCCCTCGTGGTCAAAATAGAATAGCCGATGCCTCGGCAACTCGCCGGCGACAATGTCGACTCCAGGCTCGATCTTTTGTTCTACAAACCAAGTCCGTGCCGCGTCGTGATCTTCAAATAAGAGATCAAAATGGCTTGGCCGATTTAACGCCGGTCCCGCTTCATGCCAAAGAATAACGAATCGCGGCATTGTGAGTTTTCCAAGAAACGAAAAAGGCCGCAGCTCATGATAAGCAGCGGCCTCTTGATTTGTACGCGAGCGTTGCTCGCAAGCAAAACTACTTAGGAGCGTCGGCTGGGGGGGTGATTGGCTCTTCCTTCTTTTCTTCTGGTTTTGGCTCTTCCTTCTTCTCTTCTGGCTTGGCTTCTTCCTTCATTTCGCCTTCGGCTGGAGGCGTGACCTTCACGTCAACAGGCTTGGCTGGCGGGGTGGCGGTTTCGCAGCCAATGGCGGAAATACCGAGAGCGGCAACAACGGCCAGCGTCCAAATCTTCTTCATACTCAAAAACCCTTACTCAAGTACTTGTTCGGGAGTGTTAACCGGAATCCGCAGCACGGGCCGGGCCAAGTGAATCCCCTATTCATTCCCTGGCTATCTAACAGATTCTAATTGCCGCTGGTTTATTCCAGCCTTTGCTCAAGATTATCGCCAAACTTACCTAGGCCTACTGGAAATCAGCCCCTCTTCGGGGCTGCTCGCCGAAGCGTAAAGCCTTTTGGGGATTCGACCTGCGCCAAAAGCGAGCCGGCCGGCCTCGCAGGCCATTTTCATCGCCCTCGACATTGCCAAAGGGTCTTTGGCATGCGCAATCGCTGTATTTAGCAGGACCGCATCTGCGCCTAGTTCCATCGCCACCGCTACATCGCTCGCCGTTCCGACGCCTGCATCGACGATCACCGGATAGTCGGGATCCCCATCTTTGAGGTACTCCAAGATAATTCGCAAGTTATTGGGGTTTAAAATCCCCTGCCCTGAGCCGATCGGGCTGCCCGCGGGCATTACTGCGGCTGCGCCGGCGGACTTCAGGCGGCGCGCGATTACCGGGTCATCACTGGTGTAACAGAGTACCGAAAACCCTTCCGCTACCAGCTTTTCCGTCGCCTCTAAGGTTCCAATGGGATCGGGCAGAAGCGTTCTGCTATCCCCCAGAACTTCGAGTTTGACCCAATCGGCGCCGCAGTTTTCGAGGCCCAACAGGATTTCTCGCCCCATCCGGGCCACCCGAATCGCATCGATTGCCGAATAGCACCCTGCCGTATTGGGAAGAAGTGTCAGTTTTTCGAGATCGAGGTAATCAAGGATGTTTTTGCCTTCGCCGTCATAAAGTCGCTCGCGGCGCACCGCAACGGTCACGCAATCCGCGCCTGATTCGCGAATCGACTCTCCCATCACCGCAAAGTTTTCGTACTTTCCCGTGCCGACAATCAGTCGACTATTCAGGGTGTGCTGGCCAATGCGTAAGACGCCCGGGCCAAGGTCTTGCTTGGCGGGCTGCGAGCCAGGCGTTGCGGCGAGGGTGGTCATGCTAGGTCGAGTCGCTCCATTGATGAGGTTCCCATCATCATACTGAATTCCCCCTCGTTGGGGATCGATTTCTACGTCTAATTTGCTGCTTGGCGAAAGCTCCCCGAGACCGGTTTGAAACGATCGATGATTTACGCGCCGCACTACGCAGCTGCATGAGGAAGTGGAACGAGGCGAATTCCCGCGCGTGGTGGCTCGTCCAGGCGGAAATACTTAAGCCGTCAAAGTCGAATAGCCCCACCGCCGCGCCAACGCGATCCCAGGAACATCATATCGAAGTGACCCGTGCATTGAGCTGACGATTCGCACTGTGCTATTCCAAAAAAATCTCAACAATTTTGCTTCAATACTGGATGCGCCACATAGTAGACTACCGATGCCAGAAGTGTGACTCG
>JBKJSI010000870.1:0-13336 GCA_046595915.1 Pirellulaceae bacterium | reverse complement strand
ATTGGCGAAGTTCATTTGCGACATACCACATTTCAGGAAGTGTTTCAATTTCAAATAGGCAAAGTACGAGATTGCGCACATTGCCCCGTCATATCCAAAGTTACCGCTGGCCCTGGGTCGTGGGCCACGCGCATCTCGTGATGTTTGGCGTCTTTAGCATGTGGCAATTCGGCGTGATGACCTACCTCTTCCCGCGTATCCTCAAACGCCATTGGTACAGCAAAACGCTTTGCGAATGGCATTTCTGGCTATCCGCAGGGGCGGTAGTCGTCATGTTCCTCGACCTGACCTTTGCTGGACTGCTCCAAGGGTTTTGGTGGTCATCACTTCAACCATGGGAAGCGTCTACGAACGGATCGCAACCATTTTGGATCACGCGAACCTTTGCTGGTCTGGCGATGGCAGCGGGACTCGTTGTGTTTCTCTTCAACTTGTACATGACCTGGCGAAAGCCAGTGGAAACCGATTTTGAATTGACCTCCGCTGCCGCGGGGAGTTAGACGAGCCTATGGGTTCGCGTTCCATTCACTTGGCATTTAATTGACGACACTGCGGCGAGGAATAGGAAATCATGTTTGAAAGCAAAATAGGCGTTCTGTTCATCGGGGGAGTTGGTTTCTTCGCCCTCGCCTTCCTGGGCAACGTGGTGGTGCCGATCTTCATGTACCGCGACATGCCGGAGAAGACGGTAGAAGAATTGATTCAACCAAGAATCAGAGCGCAATTCGTTGATCTGTCGCGCCGCTACCCCGAGCCCTTTGAAAAAGCTTTTGGAAAGCCAGACGACGAAAACTTGGCCCGCGCGTTGCGACTCGGACGGCAGGTCTATGTCGGCGAAGGTTGCTGGCACTGCCACAGCCAGTTTGTACGACCCGTCTCCAACGAATCGAAACGTTATGGCGCCGTCTCGCAAACGAGCGAGTATCAAAACGAACTTCAGCGGCCCGTCATGTTCGGCACACGCCGAGTCGGCCCTGATTTAACGCGAGAAGGCGGTCGACACGGAAACGATTGGCATGCGGTGCATTTCTTCAAACCGAAGATGGTGCAGTCAGATTCGCCAATGCCCGAATATCCCTGGTTCTTCGAAGGAACGCCTGACAAGCCGACGCGCCGCGGTCTCGCGCTGATCACTTACGTCCAGTGGCTGGGCTCGTGGCACAAAACCTATCCCTACTACGAAGAACTTTCGGAACTCGAAAAAGAAGAGAGCCCATGAAAACGCAAACGCCCAAAAAACGATTCAGCAATCGGTCCGCTGTGACGATCGTTCTCGCCGTGCTGATCCTGATTCCGAGCATGATCGGGTTCGTCAACAAGTTCATCGAGTTCTTCAATGTGAGCCAAGAGGGCGGTGCGGGCCTGTTCGCGGTCGCTCCCATGCTCAACTACATCCTCGCCAGCCTCGGCTTTCTGAGCTTACTCATTTGGGCGACCGCCAATGGCATGTTTCACGACATCGAACGTCCAAAATACGCCATGCTCGAAAATGAAGACCTATTGAACCGTAAACGCAATTAGTGCTGGTGAATGCCTGCTTCCATTTCAAATGGCCTGCAAAAAGCCGTCGGGCCTTGAGAGACCAAAACATGACCACCGACGAATCCTCGCCCCAAGCCGAACATCGCCACCACTACTATGCCGATCACGTCATCCCCTGGTACGTGCGATTGATTTGGCTCGGCTTTTGGATTTTTGTGATCTATTACACCGTGAAATATATGTTCCCGGCGATGCAGGTGGAGTTGTTAGCACCCACCAAGTAAGGCTGCTGCACTCAAAGTGCAGTCGTAATCGCGCCAAATGAGCTTAAAAATGACGTCAGGCACGACGAGTCAAACGGAGCGAGCGTGCGATTACTGTGGCTTATCCTTGCCTAGCTCCGCGGCGAAGCTAACGGATCATGAAGCGAGCCCCGAATATTGTTGCTTAGGCTGCGCCTTTGCGGCGAAGATCACCTCGGCATCGGGCAACGCCGGCGAAGAACGCTTAGCAATGACCAAGCTCGGCTTGGCGGTGTTTTTCGCCATGAGCGTAATGGTCTTTTCGCTCTTGCTTTGGTCGGAGGACCAGAACCGACTCGGCATTGCCTCCGAAGCGAAAATGGCCACCATCTTTTACGACGTCGCCCGCTACTTGAGCCTGCTCTTTTCGATTCCCGTGATGTTCTTACTTGGCGCTCCCGTGCTCGAAAATGCCTTGCGAGAGATTCGTACTGGCCGAATCAGCACCGATCTACTTCTCGCCGCCGGCGTTCTGGCTTCGTTCGGATACTCGGCCTACCACGTTTTTACGAACCATGGACATGTCTATTTCGAAGTCGCCTGCGCCATCTTGGTGGCCGTCACACTCGGAAAATGGCTCGAAGCCCATTGCAAGCGACAGATGACGGAGTCGCTTGGAGCACTCGCAAAACTTTTGCCGGCAACGGTTCACTTTGTCGATCCTTCTGGAGCGATCGTCGAAACAGCACTCGCACAGATTCGCGCCGGCGAAACGCTTCGCGTCTTTGGCGGAGAACGCATCGCGGTCGATGGAGAAATCCTCTCGGGCCAATCACTTCTCGACGAACAGATCTTGACGGGCGAATCGGAGCCAACTTCAAAAGCGGTTGGTGATCGCGTGCTCGCTGGAGCACTGAACCTCGACGGCGAACTTCTCATTCGATCAACCGTGGCGGGTGGCCAGGGGGCAATTCAACGTATCGTCGACGCCGTAACAACCGCCGCTCGAGCAAAGTCCAAGCCACAAATTCTGGCCGAAAGGATTTCGCGTTGGTTCTTGCCCTCGGTGATCCTGCTCGCGGCCCTGACGTTCGCGCTTCATGCGGCAACGAGCGGAATTTACCTCGGCATTTCAAATGCACTTTGCGTGGTGCTAATTGCCTGTCCCTGCGCATTAGGACTTGCGACTCCGCTGGCGATTTGGGCGGGCATCGGCCGTGCATCACGGGACCAAATTCTCGTTCGCGAAGGCGACGCCCTATGCGAGTTAGGAAACGTCAAAGTCGTAGCCTTTGATAAGACGGGCACGCTCACCACCGGCGCACAACTGACCGCCGTACATTTTCTCGACTGCCCCTACAGCGAGCACGAACTCGCTTCAATCGCTCGTCGCTTGGCCGAAGGCTCACGCCACCTCTACTCGCAAACGATCCATCAAAAGTATGCCGACGCCGCTCCTATCGAAATTCAAAATGCTCGCGTTGTGATCGGCCGTGGAATCGCCGCGACGGAGGTAAATACCGGCGCCTCGCTCATGCTGGGCAGTCGCCGCTTTCTTCTTGAGTCGGGTTGCCGCATCGATTGTGAACTCAGTGAGCGACTTGACGAGGCCGAGGAGTTGGGCCTGGGCGTTTCGCTGCTCGGCATTGGTGAATCAGTCGCCGCAACCTTCTTTTTCACAGAACGACTTCGCAGCGACGCCGAGCAGGCTATTGCCGAATTGCGGCAGCGCGGCATTCATATCGAATTGCTCTCGGGCGATCATTCGCGTCGTGTCGCGAACATCGCCAAAAGACTGAAAATCGATTGCCAATCAAATCTGCTTCCCGAAGAGAAGCTCGTCGCGATCCGAATGCTCCGTGAGCAATACGGGCCAGTGGCGATGGTGGGCGATGGCGTAAATGACGCGCCTGCATTGGCGGCAGCCGATGTGGGAATTGCATTAGGCTGCGGTGCCGATGTTTCGCGGGAAGCGGCCGGAGTTTGCCTCCTAGGCAATCAACTGCGTCGCGTGAACGAAGCCATTGAAATTGGACTGCAAACAAAGCGAACAGTGCGTTGGAATCTGATCTGGACCTTCGCCTACAACCTAATGGGCATCTCCCTCGCCGTCTCGGGCCGACTTCATCCTGCGGTTGCCGCCGCCGCGATGGTGATCAGTAGCCTGATGGTTGTCATTCAATCGCTGCGACTTGCGAACCTCGAGTTCGCGCAAGCCGAGGCGAATTTGCCATCCTCAACATTGCCCGTCGATGGTCCCGTGACCAGCGCGAAAGTGATTTCTGATTTTGTTCCCGCTTCCACCGCCGCATAAAGGCACGCTCTTTGCAATCTTATTGGGAAATACCGCTCTACCTGCTCTCGGGACTACTCGGTTCGGGACACTGCATCGGCATGTGCGGCGGATTTGTGATCGCGATCGGCTTGCATGATAAGTCCGTCACAAAATCCCTCGTCAAGCAATTCGCCTACTCCTTGGGGCGATGTTTTACTTACACATCCTTGGGCGCGCTGCTGGGTGGTGCGGGAAAGAGACTTGCCCAAGAGTTTGCGTACTTAGGCGATGCCGGCGCGATCATGGCCATCTTTGCAGGGGTCGCCATCACGTATTTGGGATTCGCGAGCCTCACAGGGTTCTCAATACTCCCATATCTGAGAAGTTCGTCCGCGCAGAGCCATCGAAAATCGAATTGCACCAGCGCTTCGCTTTTTGCCAGCGTCTTTAAGCAAAGCGCCGGAGGCCCGACCGGCGCGTTTCTTGCCGGTATCGCGACCGGCTTTCTTCCCTGTGGCTTACTTTATGGGATGCTCTCCATCGCCGCCGCGTCGCAGAGTGTGCCTCGCGGCGCCATGGTCATGCTCATCTTTGGAATCGGCACGAGCCCGGCGCTCATGACGCTTGGCGTGCTGGGTCGATCTCTAACGCTGAAATGGCGCGCACTTCTCTATAAAGCCGCAGCCGTGAGCTTGCTCCTCGCGGGCGCACTCACCTGCGTGCGCGGCGTCATGGCGCTCGAATCGCTGCGAACCGCAGATGAACCACCAAAGTGCCCACTTTGCGCCGCCAAAGAATGACGATCCAGATTCTTATAACCCTTGATCGGTTCTTTGCATAAGCAACGCGGCGGCGCCGAGCGCGATTCCTAGCAGAAGTAGCGTGGCGGCTAAGAGGATGACCCCAATGAGCGTTCGGGCGCCATCATCCCCCACAACGCGCTTTCCGCCCGCGCGAGTAAGAACGCGGCTCTCGACCACTCCGCAGACCCAACTCCAATGCAGCATGACGTGAATCAAGACTTCGATGGCAAAAACGGCAAGAATCCAAAACTGAAAAGTGCGCCATCCTTCAACAGTTGCGCCCAATAATCGCCAAGATTCACCAGTCGGTCCGCTGGGAAACAGGAACTGCGTCAGCGAAGCGGTCCAACACAAAAAGACAAAAGTTATAAATAGACCCACATCAAGCGCGAAGTTGATCACCGTCCAGGAAAGTCCGTTTGCCTGGCGATGAACTCCAGATTTTGCCGCAACCGAAAGTTCCAGCGAGCGGACTGCCGACTTTTTGTCACTACTCACAGAATTCATTTCAATCATTTGGGGCAGAGACTGTGCGAACGTGACGACGCTTTGTCGGCATTGGCAACCTACAATTGCAAACAGTAAGCCAATTCGGTTCGTTGGGGTGTAAGTCGTTATGGCGACAGTGCTTGAGCGAGAACGTCGCGGACCATTCAGCAGTACTAAAAAGAATTTCGGTGTGCGGGAAGTGAGCAAATTGGAGCTGCAGCGATCCATCAGTTCTCTTCGATGAATGGCCACTTATTTTATGGCTTATCCACTTCGAAAGCCCCCCCACTTAGGTTAGACTTTTCCCTCCAAACAATTCTGGTTGACAGACGCTGTCTGCAAACTAGATTCTGGCACTATGACCTTGTCCTTGCGTATATTACGCAGGCGTTACAACTTCTCAGTTTGAAAGGGAAAGTATGAAGCAAATTGCTATGTTGGTGGCCTTCACGGCCGCAGTAGCGCTTTCGGCCGTGACGGCAGAAGCCCGTCCTGGTTGTCGAAAGAGCTGTTCGCCATGTGCGAGCACATGTTCGGCGCCTGCGCCGAGCTGTGGTTGTTCGACTGGCTGCTCAACCGGTTGCGGTGCAACCGATGGCTGTGGCGCTGCCGCCGCTGGCTGTGGCTGCGGCGCGACTGCCGCGGGTTGCGGCGTAACCTACACGACCGAAACTCGGACCGTCATGGTTCCTGAGACGGTGATGGAAGCTCGCACGGTCATGGTAACCAAGTGCCGTCCCGAGACCCGCACTCGCACGTACACCGTAATGAATTGCGTTCCTGAGACGAAGACCCGCACCGTTAGCTACACGGTTTGCAATCCTGTTCAGCAGAGCCGCACGGTCAATTACACCGTCTGCGTTCCTGTTCAACAGACTCGCACCGTGAACTATCAAGTGTGCGTTCCTACGACTCAGACCCGCACGGTCAACTACACGGTTTGCGTTCCTCAGCAAATGAGCCGCACCGTGAGCTACCAGGTCTGCGTTCCGGAAACCAAGACTCGCACCGTCAGCTACACGGTTCAAGTTCCGGAAACCAAGACCAAGGAAGTTATGGTCAATGTGTGCAAGACAGTTACCGAACCTGTCACCAGCACCTGCATGGTCAACGTTCCTTACACCGAACAGCGAACCGCCACCCGCAAGGTGTGCAAGGTTACGCCTGTCACCGAAACCCGCACCGTGACCGAAGACCAAGGTCATTGGGAACAAGTCGCCGTAGCTGCACCTTGTGCAGTTGCTGCTTCCCCTTGTGCGACTGGCTGTGGCGCGACCGATGGTTGCGGCGCTGCTGTTAGCGGTTGCGGTTGCAACTCGGGCTGCAACAGCGGCTGCGGTTGCGCTTCCCCATGCAACACCGGTTGCGGTGGTTGCGGTCAAGTTGCCGCTGCTGCTCCGACCAGCAGCAAGTGGGTTTCCAACATCGTGAGCAAGGAAGTCCAAGTCACCGTCAACAAGAGCGAATGGGTCGACGAGCCCTACACCTACACGGTGAACCTCTGCCGCCAAGAACCTCGCACCCAGACTGTGAACGTCAGCAAGCAAATCACGGTTCAAGAACCCCGCACGGTTTCCTACGTCGAATGCAAGACCGAAACCCGCACCCGTGAAGAGTCGTATGTCGAAAACAAGTTCGAGACTCGCACCCGTGAAGAAGCCTACACGGTCATGAAGAACGAAACCCGCACCCGCGAGGTATCGTGCACCGTGAACACCTTCGAAACTCGCTCGAAGGAAGAGACCTACACGGTCATGAAGAACGAAGCTCGTACCCGTGAAGAAACCTACACGGTCATGGTTCCAGAAACCAAGACCCGTGAAGAATCGTACACGGTCATGAACCAAGTTCCAGAAACCAAGACCCAAGAATACACCGTCATGGTTCCTTACCAGGAAGCATCGACTGTTCAGGTCGCGGTTTGCCGTCAAGTTGCCAAGACCATCACGGTTCAGGTTCCGGTCAGCACCGGCTGTGCGGCTCCTGCCGCTGGCTGTGGCTGTGCCGCTCCTGCCGCGACCACCGGTTGTGGCTGCCAGTAATTTTTGTCGGGTCGTAGACCCAATAGAAACGCAAGGACGAGACGCCAGTTTGTTGTAACGCGAAAGGCTCCTTTGTCAGCAATGGCAGAGGAGCCTTTTTTCGTGCGCTAGGGGCGGCGCCTTGAGGAGGGCCACGATTCGATTCGAATGGCGATTTTTAGAGGCTGCCAACGTTGGGTGGCGGGGGCGCACCGCGCAGCGGAAGCCCCCGAGCTGCGGTCGATACTTTGTGAAACATGCACTAGAGCTTGCCAGCGGGAGTTTCGCTGCGAAGCAAGTTATTCATGTCAATCGTGGCGGCTTCGGCGGCGGCTTGCCATTTGGACTCTCCGAATCTGTCATGGTACGCCGGGGCGGAGAAGGCGAAGTTGATGCCTCGCGAATTGTTGATGATCGCGCCGAGGCCATTTGAATCAAATGCCGCCGCGCAGTCCTTGGCGCCGCCGCCTTGAGCGCCGTAGCCCGGGATAAGGAACCAGGTTTGCGGCATGGCGGCGCGGAGGGATTCTAATTGCTGCGGGTAGGTCGCGCCGACGACCGCGCCAATGGCGCCGTAGCCGCAGGTTGCGATCGTTTCTTTTGCAAGGTCGTTCACACACGCGCCTACTTCTTCGAACATCATCCTGCCGCCCACATCAAGATCTTGAAAACGCTTGCCGCCGGGGTTCGAGGTTTTTACGAGAACGAAGATGCCAGCGCTACGTTCCTTCGCGATCCGGACGAACGGTTCGAGGCTGTCGTCGCCCAGATAGGGACTGACGGTCAGTGCATCGGCGCCCCAAGGGCTTTGCGGTTTCTGTCCCAGGTGCGCGCGAGCGTAGGCTTCGGCAGTCGTGCCAATATCGTTGCGCTTGCCGTCGAGGATGACGAGGAGTCCCGCAGCGGCGGCGTGGTCGATCACGTTGGCGAGGGCGAGCATGCCGGCAGGGCCCAGCTCTTCGAAGAACGCCGCTTGGGGCTTTACGACGGCGACGTGAGCCGCGACGGCGTCAATGATGCCGGTGCAGAATTTTTCAAAGGCGACGGCTTTGGCGGCGTAAGAATCATCGCCGCCGGTCAGTAGCGCGGCCGGAAGGCTTTCCCAGCGGGGGTCGAGCCCGACCATCACGGCGGAACGCTTAGCTTGGACGGAGGCGGCTAAACGATCTGAAAACGGGCGATCTGAAAACGACGGACTCACGGTTTTCCCTTGCTGGTTTGAAATAGCCATGCAAATCGTACCCAAAGGAAAACCGATCACAATCCTTGTTTGGACGTTGGCGCCAGGATCAATGCTGCAGCAATAAGGGTCGGCGCGGCTTGGGCGGGAGGGCTGCTCACCGACCCGTGCCTCTAGTTTGCCACCAACTGCCACCAGGAAAAGCAACCTCGAGTGCTTGCCACCATTGCCACCATTGCCACCAACCACCAACTCTCACGCTGCGTAAATTTGACAACAAAGTTGTCTTCCGAGGTGGTTTCCCTCCCAGGGAAACCAGGGGAAACCACTGCCGAGAGAGGGAAAGCAGGGAAACCGGGGAAACCACCTCAAAGCGTCCGCCCGTTACGCCAAAATCGTCTTGATCACCTCGCCATGCACGTCCGTCAACCGCCGGTCGATCCCCGAAGTGCGAAAAGTCAGCCGCTTATGATCGATCCCCAGTAGGTGCAAAATCGTCGCGTGCAGGTCATAGCAATAGGTCGCGTCCTCGGCGGTCTTATACGCGAGTTCGTCGCTCTTCCCATGGCTCACGCCCGGCTTGATCCCCGCCCCCGCGAGCCAAGTGACAAACGTCCCGCCATTGTGATCCCGCCCGACGCTCCCCTGCGCGAACGGCGTCCGCCCAAACTCCGTCGTCCAGCATACGAGCGTGTCTTCCAGTAACCCGCACTGCTTCAGGTCCGTGAGCAGCGCCGAAATCGGCTGATCGACGCTCTGCGCGATCGGCGGCAGCTCCGCGATGATGCTCCCGTGATTGTCCCAGTTCAGCGTCGCCCCCTGCGGACCGCTCCAAACCTGCACAAACCGCGTCCCCCGCTCAATGAGCCGCCGAGCGAGAAGACACCTACGCCCGAAGTCCTCGGTCACCTTGTTTTCGAGCCCGTAGGCCTTTCGCGTCGCCTCGGTCTCCCGCGAAAGATCAAACGCCTCCGGCGCGGAAAGCTGCATCTTCGCCGCCAGTTCGCACGACGCGATCCGCGCCTCCAGCCGCGAGTCCTCCGGATGCGCCGCCGCGTGACTGCGATTGAGAGTTTGCAAAAGTTCGCGAGTCGCAACGTCCGCGTCCCCCTTCGCGAACGCAAACTTTTCATCCGCGAACAAGTCGGGAATGCCCGCACCCGCGTTGATCACCGCCCCCTGATGCCGCGCCGGCAAAAACCCGGCGGTAAAATTCCCGCGCTGGTTATAAGGCAGCCCCTTCGCGTCCGGCAGCACGACGAACGCCGGCAAATTGTCATTGATCCCGCCCAGCGCGTAAGAAATCCACGCGCCCATACAAGGAAACCCGGGCAGCAAAAAGCCCGTGTTCATCATGAAGCTGCCGATGCCATGCACGCTCGTCTTCGTGGTCATCGCCATGAGGAACGCGAGCTCGTCCACATGCTTCGCCTGCTCGGGAAACACGGTGCTCACCCACCGCCCGCATTGCCCGTGCTGCTTGAACTCAAACGGGCTTTTCATCACCGCGCCCGCGTCGCCCGTAAACCCCTCCGGTCGCTCTTTGGGCCCGAGCATCTGCCCGTGAAACTTTTCAAGCGCGGGCTTGTAGTCATACGTGTCCATCGGGCTCGCGCCGCCGTTCATGAACAGCTGAATGATCCGCTTCGCCTTCGCGGGATGGTGCAACCCGCCATTTTTGCCAAACTTTGCCTCGCCCGCATCGCCCGCGAGCCCCTCGGACATCATGAGCTGCGCGAGGGCGATCGAGCCCATCCCCGCGCCCAGGTTCTGCACGAACGCCCGTCGATTTATTCCGCTTTGAAAGGTCATCCGCGCGTCACTCGACAAAGAGGAATTCGTTGGAATTGAGCAGCGCGCGACAACCCGCCGCGAGCCCATGCTTTTCCGCGACCGCCTTCAGCGCCGCCATTTCATCGCCCGTCGCCTCGCGCGACCAAACCGCTTTCACCGCGAATCGCACCTGCGCGTCAAGCTCAGCGCCCGCCTCTCGCTGACATCGCTCGGCGAAAAACTGCGATTGTGCGAGCACAAAGTCGTTGTTCATCAGCGCAAGCGCCTGCAGCGCCGAAGCCGAGAACCCGCGGGTAGGTTGCAGTAGTCCCATGTCCGGGAAGTCGAGCACCTCCATGAAGGGGTCCGACATCCCGCGCCACACGACCCGATAAATGCTCCGCCGCCCGCCCGCGGCACTGTTCCAATCGAACGCTTTGTAGTCGAGCGTCGGCGTCGCCTGCGGCCCCGGGCGCTGCGTGAAGTGCTGAATGCCGGGCCCATACATCGTGAAATCGAGCCGCCCACTCGCCGCCGTCGTAAAGTCCCGCACGGCATCCGCATCGAGCCGCTGGCGATTCCCGCGCCACAGCAGGCGGTTGTCGGGATCAATCGCTTCTTGCCCGCCCGCGGAAGACTGCCGCCACGTCTTGCTCGTGAGTATCAGCCGGTGCAGCCGCTTGAGCGAGCCCTCCGCGTCATCGCGAAACCAGACCGCGAGATAATCCAAAAGCTCGGGATGCGAAGGCGTGCTGCCCATTCGGCCAAAATCGCTCGGCGTATCGCAAAGCCCCTTACCGAAATGATTCTGCCACACGCGATTGACCACACTCCGCCACGTGAGCGGATTCTTCGCATCGGCGATCCACTCCGCCAGCGCCGCCCGCCGCGCGGCTTCCGGCTTCGCCGCGTCGACCGCGAATTTCGCCGTCAAGCAGTCGATCGCGGATAACGTGCCTGCCTCGACTTGAGCGCCCGGCTGCGCGATGTCGCCGCGCTTGAGCACAAAAATCGGCCTCGGCGCCCCGAGCGACACGAGGCCGTTTTGATTTTCGACATAGTTGCCCGAGCCAAAAACTTTGGACTTCGCCGGCATGCGTGCGAGTTCTTCGGCGGCTTTCGCAGCAACCACGAATGAGGCAATCGCGACATTCTGAGCGTCGGTGCGATCCTTGACCGCAATCGCAACGGCGTCGCGAGCATCCGCCGGCAAGTGCATCACCGCCGCGCTCGAAGCGCTGCTAGTCGAAAGGCGAAAACGCCCGATCGTGTGAATCCCGCCCATCGGCTGCTTGAGCATGATGGTGATTTGATCGCCCGCGCCAAGTGACAGCGGCTGGTCAAGTTCGACGACGAGCTCATGTTGCTGCCCGACTGCCGGATGAATCGCCCAGCCCGTTTTTGCGTTGCCATCGATCGCCATCGCACTCGTCCAGCCCGATTGATCGAAATCGGCGCTGGCCTTGGCGAATTTCAACTTCGTCGCGACGCTGGAACCCGCTTTGAGTACCTGCGCCTCGAATTCGTGCAGGTGCAGATTGCCATTTTCCGCGCGACCTGGGCCACGCTGGGGCAGCGAATCATCGGGGATCACTTCCAGGCGAAACGCTGTGATCTCCCGGGTGCCGGGCGAGGCCGTCACAACCGTGGTATCGGCACCGACTCGCGCCCCGCCAATGAGAATCGACTCGTCCGCCAGCCGCATCGGCTCCGCGCCTTCGGTTGACAGAAAGCTCAGGAGCGGCAGCACTTGCCAATTGGCGCCTTGCCCGCGATTCGCCTCGTAGGCCGCCACATAGCTCGCGCTCTCTTCGGTAAGCAGCATCGCGGGGTCCTTCGCGGCGGCGGCCTTTTGCAGCGTTTCCCAGTGCGTACGTCGCGCGGCGACCTCTGTGTCCTCGTCGAAGAGCACATTGCCTTTGCCCACGCCCGCGAAAACCGCTTGGAGCGAGAAATAGTCTTCCTGCGTGATCGGGTCAAACTTGTGCGAATGGCACCGCGCGCAATTGGCGGTTGTGCTGACAAAGGAAGCCATCGTCTGCGTCACGATGTCATCGCGTTCCATGTACTCGAATGACTTTGGCGCGGTCGCGGCCGCGCTTAAGTCATAAGGCCCCGCGCCGAGATATCCGAGCGCGGCGGCCAGTGCTGGCTCATTGGGAAAGAAATGGTCGGAAGCGAGTTGCTCGCGAATTTGCCGGGGCCATGAGGTGTCGGCGTTGAAGGCCTGGACGACGTAGTCGCGATAACGCCACGCGAAGGGCCGAAAGACGTCATGCTCGGTGCCATGCGAATCGGCGAAATGGATCGCATCGAGCCAGTGCCGCGCCCAGCGTTCGCCATAGCGCGGCGAGGCGAGCACTCGGTCGACCAGTTTGCCCCAATTCTCGTCTGTCGGCGCCGCTAGGTATTCCGAACAATCCGCGTCATTGGGCGGAAGGCCGTGCATGTCATAGTACAATCGCCGCACCAGCGCGCTTGGCGTAGCTTGCGGCGATGGCTTCAGGCCGGTTTCGCCGAGCTTGGCGAGGACGAATCGATCGATCGCATGGGGTTCGCTAGCGGTCAACGTTCGTTGCGATTCTGCCAGCGGCGGAATCGGCTTAAGCGACCACCACTCGAGCGCATTGCCGACGGGCTTTACCTGCCGGGGATCGACCGCACCGTCGGTGATCCACTTCGCAATCGCGTCAATCTCTTCCTGAGGCATCTTCTCATCGGGCATTTTCAGATCGGCTTCGGTGTGCCGAATCGCGCGGAACAGCAGGCTCTTTTCAACATCGCCGGGAACGATGGCTGGGCCGCGATCGCCGCCCTTTTCCCAGCCGCTCTTCCAATCGAGCGCCAAGTTGCTTTCCATCAACCCGCCTGAATGCGAATGGCAAGTGAAGCAACGTTTTTGGAGGATTGGCTCGACGTTTGATTTGAAGAATTCCGCTTTTTCATCTGCGAAAGCGGAAGGTTGTCCAACGAAAGCACATAGCGCGACCAAACAGGTTGCGGCGAGGAAGCGATGGATCTCTCGATGCGTCGTGCAATGTCTCTCGCCGCGCTGGCGCGCGGGACAAGAG
>JBKJSI010000751.1:0-4581 GCA_046595915.1 Pirellulaceae bacterium | reverse complement strand
CCACTTGCTCAGCCTGGCAGTCCAACTCTACAAACAAACCTGGCCTGAACTCATCGCCGCATAACGCCGAAATCTTCTCCGCATCTTGCAGGGAAGTCCAGCGGTAAGAATCTAATGTGGAGCGTGTCGGCATCGAGGGCGGCAATCTGGTCTTCCACATGACCGAGGCGTACTCCCTGAATGCATTTCATCTTGATCCGCATGACCCGTTTGCTCCACCGATTCCCGGTCCAGCACCGGCTAACTCGCAACGATTATCCAGTCCCTACTCGCTTTCGACTTTCGTCGCATACCAGATTCCGCTCTGGATGCTTGGTGTACTTGCGGTTTTCATTCTGGGAACAACGGCGGGCGTGTGGATTCTTGCCAAATGGCTTTTTCGACGGCGAATGCAGCGCACAACCACGTCGCCCAACACCTAGCTCTCGCGATATACTAAGTAGCCGCCAATCTCCTCGACTTCTCCGGCTACCCCCATGTACCTCCGCTTCGCAAAACGACTCCTCTTCGAAGCCGACAAGCGACTCCTCTGGAAAGCCAGTTGGAATTTCGGCTGGAAGGGCATGTGGTCGGTCATCAAGCACAAGCGCCGCCTCAAGCGGGGCGAGTTTTTTCCGCCCTTCCTTTACATCTCGATCATCAATAGCTGCAACCTCCGTTGCCAAGGTTGCTGGGTCGATGTCGCCGCCAAGCAATCGAAGATCGAAATCCCGGCCATGAACCGGATGATCAACGAAGCCAAGGCGATGGGCAACTCGTTCTTCGGCATCCTCGGTGGCGAGCCCTTCATGCACCCCGAAGTGCTCGACATCTTCGACGCCCATCCGGACGCTTACTTTCAAGTCTTCACCAACGGCCAGTTCATCACGCCCGAAGTCGCCAAGCGAATGCACAAGGTGGGCAATGTCACGCCGCTCATCAGCATCGAAGGAAGCGAGATCATTTCCGACGTCCGCCGCGGGCGCTCCGACGTCTTCAGCCAATCGATGGTCGGCATTCAAAATTGCCTCGACGCGAAGCTCATGACAGGCGTATGCACGAGCGTTTGCCAGTCGAATTATGAAATGGTCAGCGAGAAGTGGCTTGACCGGCTCATCGAGATGGGCGCGATGTACGCCTGGTTCCATGTCTATCGCCCGATGGGCCCCGACGCTAATCCCGAACTCGCGCTCACGCCCGAGCAGCAGTGGAACTTGCGCAAATTCGTCGTCGAGATGCGCGTTAAAAAACCGATCGTGATCGTTGACGCCTACAACGACGACGCCGGTCGCGCCCTCTGCCCGGCGGTGACTGGCTTCACGCACCACATCAGCCCCTGGGGCGACATCGAACCCTGCCCCATCATCCAGTTCGCGAAGGAATCGATCTACGACGAGCGCCCGTTGCGACAGGTAATGAACGAATCCGCCTTCCTCAAAGATTTCCGTGAGACGACCGCCAAACACACCCGCGGCTGTGTCGTCTTAGAACGCCCCGACCTCTTACTAGAACTAGCCGAGCGTCACGGCGCCAAAGACACCACCGCAAGAAAGAAAGTCTTCGAAGAAATCAAAAACACGGTCCCGCGCACCAGCCAATACTTCCCCGGCAAAGAAATCCCCGAAAAAAGCTGGGCCTACTGGCTCGCCAAGCACTATTTCTTCAACGACTACGGGGCGTATAGCAAGCAAGATTTTAAGGTCGAAAACTGGATCGACCCGCGCGAGAAGAATGTCATGGAGAAGCCACTCGTGCAGCTGGAGTCTGCTCCCGTCGGACGCTGATGTTCCGCTCAAGGCGACAACAATGCGCTTTCCCAAACTCCGCAAACGTTGGCTCCTGCTCGCAATTATTCCCCTCGTCGCATTGACCTTCTTCGCTATCCACTTCATTCACGACGCCCGCGAATCCGCTCGCGCCATGTCGTGCGAAAATAATCTCAAGTCGCTAGTTCTCGCATTGCACAACTATCACGGCACGTATGAGCAACTCCCAGCGGCCTATCTCATCGATGATAAAGGCCAGCCAATCCACAGTTGGCGCCCGCTATTGATTTGCTTTCTGGCACAAGATCCCGACCTTTATAATTGGGATGTACCCTGGGACTCCCCCAAGAATTGCGGCTTTGCAACGAACGCGCCGATTTATTTCGAAAATCCGGAGGGAACTGAAACCGATGAGGAAATTCGTAGGTCGAGTGAGTTTGTCGGCAAGGACTATTGGTCAAGGCTCAAATCCGGTTGGCTTCCCGCTCTCGACTACGGATGGGCGTATCGCTGCCCTAACCACGATCACCAAGAACGCTTCGCCATTGACTATGTCGCCGTCATCGGTGAACAAACCGCCTGGCCCGATTCAAAAACGATTTCCTTCAAAGACATCACCGACTCCCATGACACGACCATCCTCCTCGTCGAAATCGATCACTCCGACATCCTCTGGTCCGAGCCTCGCGACCTTCGCATCGACCTGATGCACTTCGAGATCAACAGCAAAAAGGGCCCCAGCATTTCGAGCCCGCATCCTCGGGGTCCCGCTGTCGCTTTCGCCGACGGAACAGTCGCCCGCCTCAGTGAAACGATTCCGCCCGAAATCGCCAAAGCCATGCTAACCATCGCCGGCGGCGAAAAACTCGACAAAGATGAAATGCGCCGCAAAGGCTGGCTGCATTAACTCGCCAAGATGCACCCCATCAAATCCCACCCCCACTCCCACAAAATATCACGGCCAACTACGCCGGCCCCTTATTCCAAATCATCATCCATATAGTCCACAAAAATCGGCGGCGATGCAGCAATCGCAAAGGGCTTTCCTACTTCCTGCGGTGGCTGAATCGGTTCACTGAAAGTCATCGCCTGAGTCATCATCGGTCTCTCGCTCCATCAACTGCCCGGGTCTTGAACGCGCCAGGGGGCACATTGTGCAGTCCACGTGTTGCAACTGATGTGCCACTAACGCCGCCAGCCCTTGGTATTGTCCGGCTTCGTCCCCCTTTACAATAAACCGCACTTGGGAGACCTACACCCCACCTGGAGTTTTGCCATCATGGATCGCCGAGACTTTATCGCTGGTTCCGCCGCCCTTTCGCTCACGGGACTGTTGCATCGAAAGGCCGTTGCGCAAGAAGGACCAGGCTTTGCAAATCCCGCCTCCGCAATGAAGGGCCCGCGCGAAAAACTTCTCTTCGTCAGTTGCACTTATGCCAACACGCCTGTCGCGAAGCCCGACTATTTGGCGGTCGTCGATGCTGATCCGGCTTCAAAGACTTACGCCCAAGTCGTGCATCGCATGGCCATGCCCAATGTCGGCGATGAGCTCCATCATTATGGCTGGAACATCTGCTCCTCCTGTCACGGCAAGCCCGGCGATCGTCGCTATCTCATTGTCCCCGGCCTGAAGTCGAGTCGCATTCACATCATCGACGCCAAGGATCCCCTCAAGCTCAAAATGCATAAGGTGATCGAGCCCGCGGAGATCGCGAAGAAAACCAATCTCTCCGCGCCACACACGGTTCACTGCCTCGCCGATGAAACGATCATGATCTCGATGCTCGGCGACGCCAAAGGCGAAGGCCCCGGCGGATTTCTTCTCCTCGACAGCAATTTCGACATCGTCGGGCGCTGGGAAAAATCATCGAAGGGCATGCACTACAACTACGACTTTTGGTACCAGCCGCGCCACAATGTCATGGTTTCGAGCGAATGGTCGGCGCCCAACACCTTTACGAAAGGTTTCAATCCCGCCGATGTCGCCGCAGGAAAATATGGCCAGCGGTTACACTTTTGGGATTGGGAAGCGAAGTCGATCAAGCAATCGATCGACCTCGGCGACGACGGCCGCATCCCGCTCGAAGTTCGCTTCGCCCACGACCCCGCCAAAACCTACGGCTTCGTCGGCGCAGCCCTCAGCAGCACCATTTGGACCTTTCACAAATCTGGCGCGGATTGGAAAGCGGACAAGACGATCTCCGTCGAACCGGTGAAAGCGGGGGAGAACGCCGTGCCCGGCCTGATCTCTGATCTCGTCCTCTCGATGGATGATCGCTACCTCTATTTCGCGAACTGGCTGCAAGGCGACGTGCGACAATATGATGTCACAGACCCACTCAAGCCCAAACTAACCGGCCAGCTCTATATCGGCGGCCTCCTCGGCAAAGGCGAGGCGCTCGGCGGCAAAAAGCTAAGCGGCGGCCCACAAATGCTCCAGCTCAGCCTCGATGGCAAACGGCTCTACCTGACCAATTCCCTCTTCAGCACTTGGGACAATCAGTTCTACGCCGACATCGCCAAACAAGGCTCCTGGCTGATCCAACTCGACTGCGACACCGAGCGCGGCGGCCTCAAATACAACGACCGCTTCCTCGTCGACTTCGGCAAAGAACCAGAAGGCCCCGCCCGGGCGCATGAAATTCGCTACCCGAGTGGGGACTGTACTTCGGATGTGTTTGCCTAGTTCTCCGTCCACCAAGTTTTATCCGGGTGGCGGGCAACGCCGTTAACCCTTTTTAGGCGGCGGAGCGGAGTTCACGGGCTAGTTGGATTTGTTGTCTAGAAGCATTGATGATTTCTGGTGGCCCCGCCGGTGGGTCTGGACGCTTTTTGC
>JBKJSI010000653.1:0-6232 GCA_046595915.1 Pirellulaceae bacterium | reverse complement strand
CGATCGGCGGCTGGGCGGCCTTGACCGGCGTCTACATCCTTGGCCCCCGCATCGGGAAATACGGCGCGGATGGGAAGGTGAATGCGATCCCCGCTCATAACTTCAGCCTCGCCACGATTGGATGTTTGATCCTCTGGCTCGGTTGGTTCGGATTTAACCCCGGTAGCACGATGGGCGTCGATCCAGCCGCGATTGGCGAAATCGCACTGACGACAAACTTGGCCGCCGCCGCCGCAACCCTTACCGCCACAGCCACCTGCTGGATCCTTCTTGGCAAGCCTGACCTCGGCATGACTTTGAATGGCTGCTTGGCGGGCCTAGTCGCCATCACTGCATCTTGTGCGTTCGTTACCAACGAGTACGCCCTTCTGATCGGTGCGATTGCCGGTGTGATGGTTGTCTTTGGTGTCATTGGATTTGACCGAATCCGTGCTGACGATCCGGTCGGCGCCACTTCGGTGCATTTGCTGTGCGGTGTATTCGGCACCATTTGCGTAGCGATCTTTTCGCACCCTGACAAGATTGCACGCAGCGCCAATGCCAACCAGAAGGCGGGAATTATCTATTCCGTTGAGGGGTGGCAGCAGTTGAAGACCCAACTAATCGGCGTCGGCGCCTGTGCGGTCTATGTACTCGTCATCTCCGCTGCGACTTGGCTCATTCTTAAGTACACCATCGGAATTCGCGTCAGCGAAAAAGAGGAACTTGAAGGACTCGACGCTGGCGAACATGGCAACGAAGCCTATCACGGCTTCCAGATGGTCGAGAACTAACTCGATTCGTAACGTCAAACTTTCCCAGGACACGCTCGGCTCAGAAGTTGCATTGAAGAAATGTTCTTCGGCTCTTGCCTGGGCCTGAAGGATGCCCCTATGGCTCGGATAAGTATCCGCCTTACTTATCCGAGCCGGGGTCTCCTTCATTTTTTTGTCATCGTTTTGCTATCCCGTAGCCATTCCGTAGGTCAGGCTCCCGCCTGACGCGCGGCGCACGTCGACATTGCTATACCGTCAGGCAGGAGCCTGACCTACGTTTGCATCGCTTGCCGATTTCGAACGGTCCGACTAGATTTCTAGCAACGCGTCAGGCACAAGGAGCGCGTAGCTGCCATGAAACTCATCATCGCCATCATTCAGCCCAATCGCCTCGAAGCCGTCAAAGAGGCGCTCACCGAGGTCGAAGTCTTCCGCCTCACCGTCCTCGATTGCCAAGGCTTCGGGCGTCAACGCGGCCAAGTCGAGCCCTTCCGCGGCCCAGAATTCAAATCCAACCTGCTTCGTAAAGTTCAGCTCCAAATCGCCGTCAACGACAACTTCGTCGAACCCACGGTAAACGCCATCCTCAAAGGCGGCCGCACCGGAGAATCGGGCCAAATCGGCGATGGCAAAGTCTTCATTCTCCCACTCGAAGAATGCGTCCGAATCCGCACCGGCGAACGCGGAACCGATGCGATTTAGGCATTGGCTACTGGCCATTTCTCGCCTTCACGACGTAAGATCAGCCCTGCACAATCTTTGCAGCTACTAGCGAGGCGGCGGCGTGGCCAATTTGGACGACGAACTCGAGGCCAAGTGGATTCGCGAAGCGATCGCAGGCGATCGCCCGTCGCTCGAACAGCTTTTGATGGCCCATTACGACGATCTAAACAGTTTCCTGACCCAGCGCCTCCGCGAAGCCAAACCGGGCCTCCTCAGCGTCGAAGACATCGTCCAGCAAACGATGATGCAAGTCTTCCGCGACATCCGCCGCTTCGAAGCCCGCCCCGGCATCAACTTTTCGGCCTGGATCAAGGCAATCGCCAACCACCGCATCCTCGACGAGATCCGCACCAAGCGCCGCCAAAAACGCGGCGGCGAATGGCAACGCCGCTGGGGAGTCGAAACCGAAAGCGGCAACATCCTCAACCCCGTCGAAGCCGCGCCCGCGACCGATAACTCACCAAGCCGTTCCGCCTCTCGGCACGAAAAATGGCAAAAGCTCGTCGAACTGATGCAGCAGCTTGAGCCTGATCAACGCCAAGCCGTCCGGCTCCGTTTTTTAGAAGGCCTCAGTATCGAAGAAATCGCCGTCGCGATGGACAAAACCACGGGCTCGATTCGCGGCCTACTTCATCGCGGAAAAGCGACTCTCCGCCAGCTCCTGGGCAGCGCCAGCCAGTGGCTCAGTTCGCGTTAACTTAAGTCGTAATGAATTGCAAGGTAAACGTTACACATAATTTACAAGTTAAGTTTCCAACCGCGCCCCTCAACCTTGCCCTTTCTCCTAGAGAGGGGGCGCGTAGGGCATCCTAGGCCAGGTTGGAAAAACAAGGGCTTTTTACATCGCCAAAACGCAAGAAAGCTCAACTCTTCAGTTCCACGAGTTCGACTTGCGGCGTTGATCGCCTAAGTTGCCCGCAGGCAGCGTTAATTGAATCGCCCTTGAGCTTGCGAAACATCACTGTCACACCGCCTCGCTCCAGAATGCCGCGAAACTCGGCAATCGCCTGCTCTCGAGGGGTTTCAAAAGGTAAACCCGCGACCGGGTTATAAGGAATCACATTCAGCAGTGCATTTCGCGGCGCGAGCATCCGAACGAGTTCTCGTGCATGCTGCGGACTATCATTCAGCCCCGCCAGCATCGCGTACTCATAAGTCAGCCGCCGCCCGGACGCTTCAAAATAGAGGTCTGCCTCTTCCAGAATCGGCCCGATGCCGATGTTCTTGTTCACCGGCACAATTCGCGTCCGCAATTCGTCATTGGGAGCGTGCAGCGAAACCGCCAAATTGTACTTAATCGGATGTTCCCGCAACCGCGCCATCGCCTTGGGCAACCCGACCGTGCTAATCGTGATCCGACGATGACTAATGCCGAGCCCATCATGCCGCGTTGCCTCGCCGAGCGCCGGCAAGAGAGCGTCAAGGTTCGCCAGCGGCTCGCCCATCCCCATGACAACAATGTGGCTCAAGCGATCTTCCGCGGGCAACAGTCGCTGAAGCAGCAGCATCTGCTCCAAAATCTCGCCGCTCGTCAAATTGCGATCGACCCCATCGAGCCCGCTCGCGCAAAACACGCAGCCCATCGCACAGCCAACCTGCGTGCTGATACAAATCGTCCGCCGCTCAAAATCGCGCAGCAAAACACATTCAATCCGCCCGCCGTCGCTCAGTTCAAGCAGCAGCTTTTCCGTTCCATCTTCGGCCTTCGAGTGCGTCGCAACTTTCGCCGACCAAATCGCAAATTCCTGCCCGAGCTCCGCCCGCAGCCCCTTGGGCAAATCAGACATCTCCTCAAACCCGCCCGCACGGCGCACGAGCAGCCAAAAGAAAATCTGCTTCGCGCGATAGGCAGGCTGCCCGCGCTCTTTGAGCCATAGGCCCAGTGACTCGACGTTTTCGCAAAGGAGATGGCGCATGTCGAGTTGCTTTTCTGGAGCCCCGAGCGTTAGCGACGGGAGTTGCCCGCGCTGCCAAGACTCCCGTCGCTAACGCTCAGGGCTCTTCGGTTGCGTTGGCTATCTGTAAGACTACGGAGTTCCGATCCAAAACATATAAGAGAACACGATGAGGCCAAGTACCAGGCCGATGCAGGCGATGCCCGTGATCAACTTGATCAGTAGCTTTCCTTCGGTCAGATCATCAGCATACTGTTCGCGGCGTTCTTCGGAGTCAAACGTCGCAACCCAGAGGGGCGCCTTCGACTCGTTGACGAATTGATCGTACGGATGGGGCTGTTTGGCGTCGGTCATGGCGCGAAGGAACCCAAGAAAGTGCGGTTGGTCGTCGTGACGAATAAGTTTACGTCAAAAACCACGTTCTGGCGATGCCTATTAAGAGGCCTGTTGTGACTACGCCCCGCATTTGGTCGAATGGCCGCTCGCCTCATTTTTTGGGCGAAATGAGCGATTTTGAGGAGGCGGAAGTGGTCGAACGGAAGCGAGCTAGTACACAAAAGTCGGGTACGCACAAAACTTGGCGAATCATCCCCCACGACAGCGGACTCGTTGGCAAACTCGAATCACTGGCCGGCGTCTCGCCGGTTGTCGCCCAACTGCTGGCCGCCCGAGGCGTCCACGACCCCGACGATGTAAAACGCTTTCTCGACTGCAAATTATCGAGCCTCCGCGACCCCGACGATCTACCGGGAGTCGTCGAAGCCTCCGCCCGCGTCGCCAGCGCGGTTCGCGACAAACGCAAGATCGTCGTCTACGGCGACTATGACGCCGACGGCATGACCTCGACCGCGATCCTCTACCGTTGCCTCAAATTGCTCGGCGCCGAAGTGACCTACTACGTGCCCAATCGCCTTGAAGAGGGCTACGGCCTCAACAGCGATGCCCTGCAAACGCTCGCCAAGCGCGGCGCGAATCTCGTCATCACCGTCGACTGCGGCATCGCGAGTTTGAGTGAAGCGCTGGTCGCGAAAGAACTCGGCCTCGAGCTGATCATCACCGATCACCACGAAATGGCCGAGTCGCTGCCCGAAGCCGCCGCGATCGTGCATCCGCGTTTGCCCGGCACACACTATCCCTTCGCGGGCCTCTGCGGCGCCGGAGTCGCCTTTAAACTCGCCTGGGCAATCTGCCAGCGCATGAGTGAAGCCAAGAAAGTCTCCGAGCCAATGCGCGAATATCTCCTCGCCGCACTCGGACTCGCCGCCCTCGGCACCGTCGCCGACGTCGTACCTTTACTCGACGAGAACCGAGTGCTTGTTCGCCACGGTCTCACAAGCCTCAAAGAGCGCCCTGGCCTCGGCCTTTCCGCGCTCCTCAAACTCACCGGCCTCGAATCCAAGCCTTACCTCACGTCCGAGGACATCGGCTTCTCTCTCGCCCCGCGCCTCAACGCTGCCGGACGACTCGGCCAAGCCCAACTCGGCGTCGAGCTACTCACGACCGAATCGCCCGAGCGCGCCCGAGCTTTGGCCGACTACATTCATGGCCTCAATGTCACTCGCGAGAGCCTCGAACGCAGCATTCAAATCGCCGCCGCCAAGCAGATCAAAGAAGAGTGCGACGTCGAAAATGATCCCGCGTTCGTCCTCGCAGGTCGCGGCTGGCACGCAGGCGTCATCGGCATCGTCGCGGGCCGCCTCGCCGAAAAATACCATCGCCCCGTCGCCATGATCGCCCTCGATCAAGCCGGAATCAAACCCGGCGTCGGCTCCGCCCGCAGCGCAGGCGGTATTAACCTCCACCGCGCCCTCGGCGACTGTGCCGAAACCCTCGCCGCCTTCGGAGGCCACGCCGCCGCCGCCGGGTTCAAAGTCGAAGACACGCAACTCGACGCCTTCCGCACGCAGTTTATGGAAGCTGTCGCCAAGGAAGCTGCGAACAGTACGCAAATCGCAGAATACGTGATCGACGCCGAGTCGCCAATCAGTCTCCTTTCGCTCGAAGTCGTCCGCCAACTAGACCGCCTCGGCCCCTTCGGCCAAGCCAACCCGCGCCCAATGCTCTTCGCAGGCGCAGTCAACCTCGCCGAGCCCCCGAAGAAAATGGGGGGCGGCGAACGCCATCTCTCCGTCCGCTTCACTCAGCACCGAGCCACGCTACGCGGCGTCGCCTTCGGCCACGGCGAACGCTGCGAAGAACTCGCGGCCCTGACCGGCCCCCTCGATATCGTCTACCGCCCGATCATCAACGAATTCCGTGGGAAGTCGAACGTCGAGATCCAACTGGTCGACTTCCGCCCCGCCGAAACATCGCCTTAAGGTGTTACCCGCCAAAAAGTTAGGCGAGCCGCCTTATAACTCCCTTCGCGCGATTTTAGGCAAGCAAAATCAATTGAATCAGTAACGTTGCGGATGCCGATGAAAGGGAGATTGCCGATTGACCACCCCCACAGCAGGGCTATCATACGGCGTGCCTCAACCCAATTATGGAACTAGCACCGCCGAACAAACTCCCGAAACCGGTGTCGAGTTATAAGCAGGAATAAAACGGAGCGTAGCTCAGCCTGGCTAGAGCGCTACGTTCGGGACGTAGAGGTCGCAGGTTCAAATCCTGTCGCTCCGACATTGTGAGGGTCGTTGACTGTAGTGGTCAGCGGCCCCTTTTTGTTGACTAGGGAAGCACTTACGTCGATTCCGTGTTGCGATCGGCACAAACCCTTAGGGGCGTCTTCTTTGCCACGGATGGACAGCGATTTACTCGAAAAGTCAGCAGTTGGTGCAAACCTGGGTGCAAACTCGCTTGGCTCCCAATTGTCTGTGCCCGTTGCCTTTAGCGTCGATTGCTCTGGTTTGTCGACCC
>JBKJSI010000502.1:0-12450 GCA_046595915.1 Pirellulaceae bacterium | reverse complement strand
GGCGTTCAATCCTCCCGCGCCGGTTTGCAATAACCAGCGCCATCGAGACTTGAAGCCGGAAGTTTGCGTCGAGATTCCCGACAATCGCCCGCTTGGCGCGATCCGGTCCGTGAAGTGGTTCAAGTGCCCCGCTCCACTATGTGGGGCAAGACATCAAGTCGTGATGCCGGGCGCAGGCGCTAGGAAGAGGCTAGCCGAGCAGCAAATTCCAAGGCCAATTCCGAATATTGAGCCCGCTTCCCTCGTGGGCGTCACTAGGTCGGCCGAACTGACGGCTTAGCGACCAACCCCGCTATCGATCAACCAGAAGCGCGGCTGCTGCCGACCGCTTCCTCGCAAGGTTTCCCGCCGCGTTGTTGCGTGGCGGTTGTTTGATTCACTCCGCTCGGCGGCGCCGTGGGTGCTGCTGGGCGATTCTTGGAGATCACGATATGGAATTCACGGAAGCACACAAAGCCGGACTATGCGGGTCCGGCATGGTATCCAGCATCTACGCCAGCGACGAAGAGTGCAGCAACGCCATGGTAATGCTTTACGGACCGAACTATGCCGACGTCAAATCGGCAGACATTGGCGTGGAGGCTTACCGGCAAATGCAAAGCGGCGCACTCGTTAAGGATCCCGTTACCGGGCGCATGCAATCGCGACTTAGGCCCTCGGTCACTTCCGACCAGGTCAAGGAAGCTCTAACCGGCACCAAGGCCAGGGGTCCCCAGAGCAACTACGATCGCTGGCTTGAAGTGATGGCGCCCGCCCTCGCACAGGCGTTCGGTGGCCCCAAGGCGCAAACGGAGGAAGCGAGGCGGTTGGCTATAAACAGTGGCGCCAGAGGGATCATCGCGAAGGATCTTGCTCTGCGCGGGATTGAAGCCACGCAGGCCGAGGAAATGTCGACCTGGCTAAAGGCGAACGCAAGTCACGGCAGTGCGGTGAGCGGCGACGTCGCCAATGGGGCGCTCGTGCCCTTGGATGGCTCATTGGTGATGAATGCCTACACGGGCTTAGGACAATTCCCCAGCGCTCTGGGTGGCGTGCTCGACATTGTCCTTCATGGAGCTGGCGGAAAGCCTGACATTACCTTCCCGCGATGGTCCTACCAGGTGACCGATGCGGAAGATTTTCGCCCTCAGGTGCTCTGCGCCATCTCCGGCGTTCAGGAATTCAGCCTCAACATGACGGGAAACCTGCCGACGCAGGCGAATCCCACTGAGGAAAGCGGGCTGCTCTACAACTCGCTTTACGATCAACAGATCATTTGGACTCCGCAAATGCAGTCAGGAGGCGGCGGAACCCTTGGGCTCGCCATCAATGGGCTGCAACATGGCCACGATCTAACCTTGGAAAGGATGCACGCGAACAAGCTGATTTCCTCCACGTCCGATCTTGGCTTTGATGGGCAGGTAGTCTTCAGCGATGGAACACTGGGTTCCTATTCGCCTTCCGCTCGCGGTAACGCCATCGTCTCGAGCGGCTCGGGACCGACCGCCGCCGCGATTAGGGACATGCGCGAGAGGGCCGGCAATCAGGTGATGAATAAGCTCTGTAGCGACGGAGTGAGCTATCAGAAGTTCTATCCCGGCGCGATGAGTGCAATCCTGGTCGGATCCTATTGGGCGGAAGAGGCATACAGCGCCTGCCCGCAGCCAAGCCAAGGTCAGACCGCATTTTGGCCGGAGCCGATTCACATGCCTTTGATCGATGACGGGCCGGATAAAAAGCTTTGGTACTCGACCTTTGGGGCCGCGCCTTTCATGGCTCACGTCTTCCAAAGGGGCTTTGGACCGAAGGGGCGCAACACGGTTTGGCTGAACCTCTTAAATGGCTCGCTTCATTGCAGAAAAGAAGGCAGATTTGGTGTGACCGTGGTCCACCCTCAGTGCGGCATGGTCAATTACGGATCTTAGTAAGCGTTCTCCGTTGGGCCGGCGTCCGAGCTTAGTACTTCACTCGGGCGCCGGTTTTTTTCGTGGGGCAACGCGTTGGAAGTGGTTTCAACGCGGGTGACGGAGTTGCTTTTGTGATTCATCGCCACACGGAAAGTGCCGAGTTTGATGAGCAGGTCCGGCGGGCGCTCGTGGAGGGTGGGTTTCTGACGTCGATCAGGGCGCCGCATGAGGTAGTTGAATCTGTGCTGGCGCAGCTCTATGAGAATCGGCTCTCCACGTTTCGGGCCAGGCGTCCGGACGTTTCTACGGCGCAGCTGCTCGCCGTCATCATTGCTCGGAGCCAGGAAGCGCGGAGGGATTCGGCTTGGCGGATCGAACGATTGAGGTTGGATGCGGCTTCGAAGGATGTTCGATGAGGCGGGGAAAGAGCGGATGAGCGGAGGCGGAAAGAAGCACGCCAAGGAAGGGGTGGAAAAATTGCCACCCCTTGAGAAATCAAAAGCCCGCGACAAGGCCGGCGAATCCCTCAACATTTCCGGCAAGCTCGTTGACGCAGCACCACCGCATCGCGGGCGACCTTGTGCGAGCTTTACGCATGAAGCGTGAATCGGTGGAGATTTGGGACGCAATGGTCAAGGCTAGGCCTGATTGAGTCGCCAATGGTGAGCGATGAGGCGATCGAGCAGGCTCTTGCAATCGCCTACGGGATGCGGCTTTGCTCTTGGCGCGGCTTTGCCCTAAATCGACAAACACGGAATTTGATACCTGGACAACAGGCTGTAAGAAACGCCGTGTTTTTTTCAAAAACCATCAAAAACGCCGTAAATTATGCCCGGGCAATTTGAGACTTTTGGCAATGCCTATCCAGGGGGGAGATCTACCAGGACGAACCTATACAGTCAGCATCTATTTAGGTACGGTGGACAAGCCTTCATTTCTTGACGACGTACAATTTGATGGATAGGGTTTAGCTTCATCTCCGCATTCGTTTGCTCGGCGTCTCCGGCAGCCGACTCAGACCAACCACAAGCGATAGTGCGACCATGCAGTCAAAGCCTAGTTCATGGACGATCGTTTTGGCGGGCGTCTGGAATCGAGCGATCTTCGCACCTGAATGGGTTGCGCAGCACCTATTTCACGCCGAAGAAGTCGAGATAATGCTTGCGTCTTCGCCAGTGTTGCCAATAGTCTACCAAAACCAGTCGGTATCAATTGAAGTAGGCTCCTCACGCCTAATCTTTCGCGTGCGAATTCAAAACGACGATTGCCTTAACAGTGCCGAGCGCATGGCGTTGACTGTTCTGGAGCGACTTCCCGAAACTCCGATCAATGCCGTCGGAATAAATTTTTCGTATATTGAGAGCACCCCGAACGCCGACTTGATGGACCTGTTTAATTTTGCGGACAATGGTGGCATAGCTGGCAATGACTGGCAAATCGCAACCTCCAAGATAACGCGGCAAATCAAGAAGAACGACGACAATCTGAATTGTTCGCTAAGCTTTTCCGGTAGTGAAATTACTCTCGACTTTAATTACCATACCGAAGCCGCAGATAATGCCGCCGCTCGCCAAGCGGTGACCCAGAGGTGTGCTCGGCTAAGAGAACTGTCAGAGCGGTTTGCCAGCGAAGTTTACCTTCTACAGATAGAGCAAGGATAAGAGATGACCGAGACTGATTTTGCCAATTCCACCGAAACCCGATCTTCAGACTTAAGCAAGCTGAATAAGATCGAGGGCGTCGCGCCTTCCCAGCAAGAGAATTCGACCGAGAGCAATTCCCTCCGGTCAAACAGGTTCGCGATGCGAAGTGGCAAAGGGATCACTGGGCTGAAAGTCATTGTGAATACTGAGCTTCTTGCAAGACAAAAGAAAATAACGGACCTGAACGAATCAATTCGCCGCCGTACTAGGAGCTAACTGTGGAGTACGGTCCATGCCTGCGCACTTCGTTTACCGCGACCCGAACAAGACCGTATTGAATCAGGGCGACATTCTTGCAAAAACTCCGGCCCTCGTACGCCACCTCTCAGAATTTCATCCGTATTACGCACAGCACGTTGAATACAAATACTTCATGGTTCTCACACAAGGTTGCGACCTTGTTTTGAGAAAAGGCGGAATGTGCGCATCTCCATACATCACACTTGCAGCAGTGCGACCGGTGGAAGAGGCGTTACGTCGCGAAGCTGCGCGACACCAGCAGGATTGGCAGGCCAAAGCAAATGTCATTAGCCTAAAATCTAAAGACAAGATTATGATGTTTGTCGAAAGCCTCCTCGACAACAATCAGTCCGAATATTTTTACCTCCACGCAGATCCACAAGTTGGAATCCAGCAAAACTGCTGCGCGTTTTTGCAGCTGGCCGTTGCGCTAAAATCTCAGCACTACGCGATGTGCTTGGAGGCTAAGGTTTGCGAACTCGAAGAGGCTTTTCAGGCGAAGCTCGGGTACACAATTGGCCAATTATTCAATCGGGTTGGCACTGTCGAATGGAACGAAAAATATACTGACCATCCGGTGTCTACCGCAGCAAAAGAGCTGATCAATCAAAACTTTGTCGTGCTAAAAGATCATCAGATTAAGGAAGGGATTGCGGAGCTTATTAAAGGTGGAAAGTTTGGAACAATGAGCCCGGAAGAAGTGCGCGACTACATCGCCAGGTTCAAAGTCAGGCCAAACAAGGAAAAGCTTCGTGATCGGGCGCTGCACTTACTGACATCGGACCATAATCCACTCGACGCCATTCAAGGAAGGCTCGCCACATTGATCAGCAGCGATGCTGAGTGCCGTGAAAAAGTAGTGCAAGTCTTGGTCGACGCCAACATAGATGCAGCAATCCGACCGGAAATAGCTGACAGGATAGTCAAAGTCCTAGCGCGTGCAATGCGAGAACGCTGCTCCGATGCCAATGTAGCAGAGCCAATAAAGAACGATATTTTCCGAAAAATCCTAGCTAAGCTGATAAGTGACCCGCAGATCGCCTCAATACTAAGTGCGTCCTGATAGACCTATAGCGCAGTCAAGCTTCTTCTCGCCTGTCACTTGCGTGACGTGCCTAAACCGCTCCTGGATCGCGCCCATCAGCATCGCAGGCGCGGCCTCTCCGGCACCCATGTTTCGTCAGTAATCGGCCGGTTGACGTCGGCACAGTCGCTAATGGATTGCAACATTTCCAAATGCTCGGCGCTCAACTCGATGGTGATGCTCCTGGCTCACTTCTTAGGCGACTTTTTTGGCGGGGATTTCTTGGGGGCGACCGGCGCGTCTTGGCGGGTCACTCCCAAATTCAAGTAAGTGGCAAGGGTGTCGATGTGATCGGAAATCAAGCCGCCCCCGCCCACGAAACGATTGAGCGTTCCCCAACTAATGCCGGTGTCCTTGGCGACTCTGTAGAGAGTTCGTTCTGCGGACACCGCTGCCTTCAGCTCTCGCCGAATCTCATCCGTGATTGGCATTTCAACAAGTTCCAAAATCATTTCTGCCAGCCCCTATAGTGACTAGTTGACATACGTCGCAACTAATTACTATAGTAACTAGCGGACATAGCTAAGGCTACGTCCGACCAAGAAAAAGCCCTATCGGCGTTCGAGCGCCAACAGGGCCAGGATGCTTCAAAACCGCTTGTGCAAGGGAGTTAAAGCGTGAGTAATGTATCAGGTTCTGCGCGCAAAATCAGTGGCAAAACGAGCGCGAAACCGCCAGATCGGGCCAAAATTCCGCTTGATAAACTGCAATTCTCGCGAATCATCGGCGCCATTGGATACGCGTTACTCGATAGCGGAAGCTTGAGCCAAGAGACGCAATGTCACGTTGCCGAATTCGTCGGGGCCTTGGGTGGCGGACCGATGCCAAAGGCGCCGGAGAAGGGAATCGACGCCTTCCTCTGGCTCTTTACCAACGCTGGAAGCTTCTCGGATGAAAGCCTTGTTTTTGACGATGGCGGGCCGCTCGTTGATCAAATGCTGGCGGATGTTCGGGCAGCAATCGCGTTCTATTTGGAGAAAATGGCACAAGAAAAACCCGCCGTCGGGAAGAATCGTGTCTCCAAAGCCAAGAATCCTTCGAAGCCACTTTTGAGCAGGAGCTAGCCCTATGTTCACTCGACCCATTGAACCGCTGCGAACCGCCTCCCAGCAGGCACGGCACGCTCGAGAATTGCTTGAGCAGGCCAGCTACGCGATGCGCGAGGCCATCGCCCAAATCGGCCTGCTTCCAGGCACGCCGCGGAATGCATCGTTGGGGGAAAAGGCACGCGAGCTTGAAGCGGAAATCTTGGCGCTGGAGCGGCGGGTTTAGGAAACTCTTTAGCACAGTGAAACGCCTTCGCGCCATTTCAAAAGCACAAGATTTGGAAAATGAGAACTCCAAGGTGGCATTGATGAGAAATATCCCTGCGCCCCAAAACTATTTTTGATCTTTTTTCCACTTTTTTTCAGTGAATGAAAGTGATTTTTTGGACGTTGCCAGACCATCGTCTACCACTGTCTGGCAAAGAACTGCAAAGAACTGCAAAGGCTTCTCACGGGGCGCAGGGTTAACCCTGCGCCCCGTGAGCAACTCTGCGCCACTTGTCACAACTACGCAAGTTGCTTGAATCAGAAAAGCGAACGGCAAGCAGCCGCAAGCAGTTGAGTTAAGGTTCGTGCAAACATGGTGCAGGAGATACCGCAAATGATCACCAAGCAAATGACGCCAAGCAGCGAGCAACAGGCGTTGTTGATGACGATTCGGAGTTCGTGCAAGGCGCTTTGCGTGGGGCGGTCAACGCTCGGCAACTTGATTGCGAACGGCGAACTGAGAACGGTGCGAATTGGCCGCGCCGTGCGTGTGCCGGTCTCTGAGATTGAGCGATTTGTCGACTCAAAACTTGCCGCCTCCGCGTCGGCGTAAATACGCGGAAAACCAGGGGGGGGATTACAGAAAATGGAAACCAAAGCGAAAAAGCCACCGGAAATGGTGCGCATCGAACGCGACAAGACAGCGGCCAAATTGCGGGCAACGCGGCTACAACTGCGCCCACCGCGAGAAAAACGCCGTGGCTTTCGATTCGATCCACCGCAATTTGGAGGCGCTTAGCGCAAGCAAAAACCACGTCATGCCGGCCAAGGAAGACGTGGTTTTTAGGAGTCTTACAAAATGGATTTTAACGCAGCTTCTGGCCCGGCCGCCAGCCCCATAAACGATGCTCGCCGCGGCGGTGCGGAGGGCGGTTCCCCCCACTCTTCGATCGCCGCGACGCGAGCTACTCGCGCTGCTCCATCATCGGGCCGTCGCGATTTTTCGGTGGCCGCCGGTCAGAGCCGAGACTGTGTAAAGACGCAACTGGCGGCGCTCCGCTTTGCTAGAGCGCACGGCGCGGTGACGACGGATGATTTATCGGATGACCTTAGTGCGACGTACGAGCGCAACCGCGGGAACTTTCGCGGTGCGGCGATGAGGGCGCTCGCTACGGCTGGCATCCTGAGGTCGGCTCACTATGTCACGTCGCAGCGGACGTCGAGGTTGGGCAGCCCGATCATGAAGTGGGTGATTGCCGATGCGGAGCGGGCTCAGGCGTTGGAGCGCGAGCTCGAGGCGGCCTTGGGCGTGCCGACTCCGGTCAAGCGAACGAGCCAGCCAATGCTGCCCGGACTTGCTGCAAGTGGTCCTTTGTCGCTTGGCGCGGTGGGGGCCAACGCATGAGCACAGCGCCACGTAAGGCCCGTAACGATGCCAGGCAAGGCCGCTTGCCCTACGGCGCTGCTGAAGCCCACCGCCGGGAGAATATCGACCTTTTGCGTAAGCTGGCCAAGGATCTCGGGCTACCAGTGAAGGCGCGAGAGCTGCTCATCAGAATCACGATCATCGAACACGACAACGGCGAACCGCTGCGCAAAACCTATCACCAGCTCGGATGCCCTGAGCGTGGCATGGGGTGCTCGATAAGGACTGCCATCTACATCGTTAAGCGGTTGCAGCAGGAAGGCTTGATCACCGTCCACCAGGTGAAAACTGGCGCCGGTCAAAGGCCAAACGAGTATCGCATCAACTGGGATGGAGTGCGACTAGCTTTTGCGAAGGCGAGAGAGTCACAAACCCGCTGTCATGACGATGATCCAGCGTGCAATTATTGCAGATCCAGCGTGCAAAAATTGCAGAGCCAGGGTGCAATTCTTGCAGACCCAGCATGCAAAAATTGCACGCATAGTAAGTATTCTCCCTTAATACCTCCCTTAAATACCTCCCCGAACCGAACCGAGCCGGCGCCCGGCGAAGATCCGGTTCGGTTCGGTTCGGTTTCTGAAAAGGTATTCCTGGATCATCAGCACTGGCCTAGCGTTCGCGACGAAGCGAACGTGATTTGCCAAGCTCTTGGAAAACCGAAGGAGGGCATGGAGCGCGATGACCTGCTCTTGGCTGTTCGAGTAGCCTCGCTCAAGCGACTCGGAGTGCTCCCCGAGGAGATATTCGCCGAGACGCTGCGAATGATCAAATCTGGCCGAATCAAGGGCGAACCGATACGCAGTCGAGCAGCCGCCTTTCGCAGCGGACTCGCAGTTCGGTGCAAAAAAGCAGGGTTCGATTTTCACGGGCTCATCGACTCGCTGGAGCTCCCCGAGTGGGCCGAGGATGAGATCGCTGCCGTGACAAAGCAAAGCACAAAACAGGAGGTTTGCGCATGATTGCCGTGGCTAACTCGCACGACATTGCTCGTTCGCTCGCCAATGCGCCGCCGGTCAGCATCGAAGCGGAAATGGGCGTGATTGGGAGCATTTTGCTTTCACCGGACGTGCTCGACGAAGTTGCTTTGCGGGTGCGCGAAGAGGACTTCCTTGACACCGCACATGCGGTGCTTTTTCGGCACCTGCTGGCGATGCATGAATCGGGCCAGAAAGCCGACTTGATGCTGCTTTTCGAGCGGCTCAAGGCGGCGAGTGAGTTTGAAGCGGTAGGCGGCGCGGCGTATGTCCATCAGGTTTTTGAGTCGGTCCCGCATGCGGCTCATGCGAACTACTACGCCGATATCGTTCGCGACAAATCCATCCTGCGCTCGCTCATCAGCGCTGGGACTGGAATCGTTCGAGAGTCGCACGATCCAGGCGCAGAACCGCGAAAGCTCTTGAGTGATGCCGAGTCGCGAATTCTGGCAATCACCGATTGTCGTGGCAACAGAGAATCGTCACCGATCCGCTTAGCTGTTAGCGAAGCGATGGAGCGAATTAGCGCCAGGGTGGACGGGCACGCCGGACCAAAGGGAATTGCGACCGGCCTCCGTGAATTGGACAAGATCACTGGCGGCTTGCAGAAAATGGAATTAATCATCCTGGCGGGCCGACCATCGATGGGGAAGACAGCTTTAGCGATGAATATCGCGGAAGCGGTTGGAGTGAAGCAAGGTCAGCCCGTGCTATTTGTCAGCCTGGAAATGTCGAAGATCGAACTTGCCGATCGGTTGCTTAGCTCGATGGCGAAAGTCAACAGTCATCGACTGCGAAACGGGACCATTGGCAACGATGATTTCAATCAACTTTTCGAAGTAGCCAGCGAGTTGCAGGCATCGCCGTTGCACGTTGACGATGCCCCGAGTCGCACCGTGTCGGAGATCGCTGCCAGCGCCCGCCGACTTCGCCGCAAGGAGGGTTCGCTAGCCCTGATTGTGGTCGATTACCTTCAGTTGATCGAGCCGGAAAACTCTCGAGATCCACGGCAAGAGCAGGTCGCGAAAATGAGTCGCCGGCTCAAGCAGCTCGCCCGCGAAATGAATGTTCCGGTTCTGGTTTTGTCGCAACTCAATCGCCAAGGTGAGGCTACTTCGGACCATCTGCCGCGGCTCAGTCACTTGCGCGAGTCAGGCGCCATCGAGCAAGACGCCGACGTCGTCATTTTCGTGCATCGCGAAGAGTATTACCGCCACGGCGATGAACAGAAGGAATTTGAGGGGCAGGCCGAGATCATTATCGCCAAGCAGCGAAACGGACCTACCGGTCAGGTCAGGGTTCGATGGCAAAAGGATTTCACGCGATTCGTCAACGATGAGCCGCACGAGTGGGCAACCTCACGGGAATCTGGCGAATGGAAGCCGTTTTCATGACGGCCGAATAGCCGTCCCGAATTGCACCGCTAACTGGATTTTTTTAGGGAAGGACTTCGAAACATGTCAGGCACCGTCGATCAAGTGTTCACCGGCGATACGAGTGGCTTGGAGCGAGCTTATTCCAAGCTCGGCGGAGCAATGGAGCGTCACGCCGCGCAAATGGAGAAGTTCTCGCTACGATCGCTGGAGCTTTCTGGAAAGAACAGCTTGGCGACGCAAAAGCTGGCCGACGACAGCGAGAACTTGTCGAGCATCGCCTCCCGTGGTTTCTCGTCGATGATCGAAAAGGCGGCTGGTTATGGTGCGGCGCTGCTGAGCGTCAGCACCATCGTCAATTCAATCAATCAGGGGCTCGTGCGGCAAAAACAGCTTGGGGCAGAGGCTTTCAACGCCACGCTGCAAATGGCGACCCTTGATGCGGCGCTCGGCGCGAACATCGACAAGATTGAGAACTTGGGGCCTAACGCGAAAAAAGCTCGCGAGATTATGACGTCGGTCGGCATCAGCGATGTGAATCACCTGTCGATGGGCATGGGCTTTTCGCTCAGCAAGGCGTTTGGCGATCCCACGGTAGGCTTTCAAACTCTCGAAGATGTGGCGCGGCTGACCCAAAAAACGCCCTACGAAATGCAGTCAAGTGCCGAAGCGATCGGCGGCCTGCGTAGCGCCACAACGCTTAACCGGTTCGAGGCCCGCAATCTGCTGGCATCGTCTGGCGCCGCCATTCCTACTGGCAAGCTTGGCGACATCGCCGCATATGGAATTGCGACCGTGCCGACGGCGATGATGTTTGCAAATGAGCAAAAGCACGGCGAAGCGAAAATCTCGCGGCAACACATGGCGCTATTCGGCTCGCTCATGAGTTTGGGCTTGTCCGCCGGCGTAGCGTCGACGGCGACATCGTCCTTCGAAGGTTCGTTGGAAGAAGCCTTCAGCAATGATCCGGCTCTGAAGGCGATCGATCCTGAGGATATCGAGGGCCGTTTTAAGTTGCTTCAGCGAACCGCGGAAGGCAAGGGGCGACTTGGCGAGATGTTCAAATCCTCCCTTGGCGATTTGGAAAGTGATTTCAAGGGGAAGGCAGTCAGCAAAGCGGCTCAGAAGGCATTCGCAGAAGGCAAGGCGAATCGAACTTTCGACACCCTCATGAAGAACATCACTACCGAGGGGGATATCTTCGAACAGCGCGCCAGGTTTGCAGCGGGTGGAACGCCGGCCATTGCGATGGCGACGATCGAGAACAGGTCGCAAGCCTCGCAGACAGTTGGCCTTTCCACTTCGCCTTCAGCCTATGGAGAAGCCGCCGACAAGATCCTTGAGCGGATGGAAGGCAATTCTTATGAACGGAACCCAGTGGGCGCCTTTGGGTTCGAGCGGCTTGCCGAAGCGGAGCGAGTTGCGGAGCGTCTTGTCGGAGAAGGATTCGGGACGGAAGGCTATTTGAAAAAGGCGGTCAGCATCGGACGAAGTTATGCGGGCATCACCGAAACCCACCCTATGCCCGGCCAGACGGAACTCTTCACAAAACCACTTTCCAGTTACAGCGCTTCCGAACAACAGACCATCGCACTTCAGAGACAGCAGCTAAAGCTCTTGGAAGATCTACTCGCCGAGGCGCGGAAGAACAGCCCGGAAGGCAAATTCCGAGCAGCTGCGGCGGACGTGATGCTGAGCGGCATGCGATAGATAGGGCCGGCATCGAAGCCGGTCACAACGGAATGCCTCAACACTTTTTTGATCACCATTAGGAGTGCGGTGGAGACCGCAAAAAGAAAATGCCCGCTACTGATTTGATTTTGAGCGACGATCCGCGAGTCGGAACCCAGCGAGTTTACGTGAAGCTCAAATGGGCCGACGAATGGACATTTGTCGCAGGGCTGGAAGCCGAGCGCATGAGTTGGGGAACACTGCCCACCATTGGACAAGCGGTTCTGATGCGCCCCTATGGTCTCGGAGCATTTCCGGGTGAGTCGGCCGCACAATACAAGTCGAAGCTGAGCCCATTGGAGTATTTCGTCAAAATCATCTACACGCCGCTTGATCCTTCATTCGAACCGATGATTTGGTACGGCGTTTTTATTGTTGAAGATCGGCAGCGTGCCGATCGCGTTACCAATCCCAATACCAGCGGCACGGCACTTTCTGGACTGCAAACGTTCTACGCTTTTGAACTGGGAATTTTGCTCAATCGCAAACCGATCACTAACGGCTGGTTCTTTGGCGCCTTCTTCAAAAACCCGATCGGCTCGGCGCCGACCTTCAACGCGAATGGCGTGGCCAATCGAAGTAAGGAAACCGGCGAAGACAGTGTGTATTTGTTCGCGGAGAAACCAGGAGATGACAACGCGGAGTATTGGAGCACGAAGGACGCTGTCGAATATTTATTGCAATACTTCCCGCCCGAGATCGGCACGGAAACCGGACCAGCGTTTCCGATGGAGATTGCAAACCCCGAGTTGTTGCCCGATTGGGATAAGCCCGTAATCG
>JBKJSI010000402.1:0-5358 GCA_046595915.1 Pirellulaceae bacterium | reverse complement strand
CTTCGAGAGCCGCCGCCACTTCTTCGCCTCCGCCGCCGAGACGATGCGCCGCATCCTGATCGACGCCGCCCGGAAGAGGCAATCGGAAAAGCATGGCGGCGAGTCGATCCGCGTCGAACTCACCGAACACGCCGCCAGCGCCCGCCTGATCGATCCCGCCGAGGCCCTCGCGCTCCATGAACTACTCGACGAACTCGCTATGAAACACCCTCGACAAGCCGAGACGGTCAAACTCCGCTATTTCCTCGGCTGCACCTTCGTCGAGATCGGCGAGATTCTTGGCCATTCGCCCGACACCGCCCAAGATGACTGGATATTTGCACGGGCATGGTTTCGACAGCGGTGGAAAGTAGTTGATGAAAAGTAGCGAGTGAAATACCACATTCGAAGTCGGCGGCGGTCATCTCGCGACCTTTATACGGCAATTTAGTGAACCTCTCGACGCCAAACGCGTGTCCCTAGCCCCGCTGGGCGTCTGGCGGGAGCGAGCATTCCCGATAAAATCGCCATTGCCATTGGCGATTCGCTTATAAATCGCCTTTCACGCCCCCGTAGCTCAGCTGGATAGAGCACAGCTTTCCTAAAGCTGGGGTCGCAGATTCGAATTCTGCCGGGGGTAGTTTTTCAATTTGCGCCCGCCGCACTTAGTTTGCGACGGGCGCCGATATCTCCCTAGCGGCGGGGCAGCTTTCTAGTTCTTCGCCGCGACACTTTCTTGCGGCAGCGCTTCCTTCTCAAGTTTCTTCCAGAGCTTTTCTGCCGCAGCTTTTTCGCCTTTTGCTTCAAGCAAATAAGCGAGCCGCACTCCGCTAGCTGGCGTGTGTTGGTCTTTGCTGAGGCGCGAGATGGCTGGCTCTAGGCCTTCGCCCTTGGCGACGTAACTGGCGTAGCGCGGGCCAGCCCACCAGGTGCGGAACCACTTGGCTTCTTCGGGGCCGGAGTCGCGATGGCAGAAGCGGCACTCACGGGTGTTCATTGCTTGGGCGCCGAATGTCACGAACTTGTCATACCACTCTGCGGAGCCCTTGATGTCGCCGGTCGCTTCCATTGCTTTGGCATGAGCTCGGGAATAGCTGCGGAAGTCAGCATCGTTCATCGCGGGAACCGAAGTCTTGGCTAAGAGATCTAGGACTGCCTTGCCTTCTTCTTTTGCTTGTGACGTCTGTCCAATTTCGCTCAACAGCAGGGCTAGCTGAGCGCGGGCATGGAGTGGATCGTCTTGTAAACGCTCACTCGTGCCATCGACCCTTTTCAGGGCCGATTTGAGTTCGGTGACAAACTCCGCCGTCAGTAACTTTTGGCAAAGCGTTTTGACTTGCTCGCTGGTGGTCGTCTTCATGACGCGGCGAACGATTGGCTCGACGTATCGGCCTTGCTTCTCCAATGCCTCGAAGGCTTTTTGTCGCACTGCGGAATCATTTGAACCCAAGTCAGCAATCGCTTGTTCGGCCTGCTGCTCTCGCTCGGGGGTCAAGAGTTCTGTGCGGCCGACCATGACGCGAACCGTTTGCTTGGGGGTCGGTGTGATCTTGAGGGGAATGAAGTCATCGGTCCAGGCTTGGGGCATCACGAAGAGTGCGCGAACGCCGGGTGTTTGAAAATAGCTCGAACGCCAAGTGTTCACCATCGCACGGGCTTCCTTCTCATAGAGCCCGCTTTCGACAAGTCGCGCCGCCAAGTCGTCGCAGAGTTTCGTCGTAAACTCGGCGAGTGGTTTGCTTTCACTTTCTGCGGGAATCACGTTGGCAATTGATTCGCCAGGTTTTATTTCGGCGCGATAGGAGTAAGACGCCTTGTCCCCATCGACCCGAAGCACAAAGAGGTGCTTGATTCCAAATCGATCTTCTTTGGGCAGCGACATCGTGCCGCCCTCTGCCGCAGTGAATTGCAGAGGGAGATTCGATTGGCCAAGTCCCCGATAGAAAATGTAGCGATCCATTTCGGTGGGGTTGTTTGGCTTCGTAAAATCGTGAGTGCGCACATAGGCGGCATCCACTTCACGGGCGTAGTTCCAAAGTGCATCCGCCGAAGTCGACGGAACGGAAACGCCGGGTGTATTTGCCGGAATGATCTCGGCGCGCCAGCGGATGCGTCCATCTTTGAGTTGCGAGGGACTTGGCGATTGCGTAAACGCGGGGGCGACGATTTGCGCCTGGGGATACCACTGGGTCCAAATGCCTTTGGGGAACTTCACATCGATTCGAGCCTCTTGGGCGCGATCGGTGTAGAAGTAGATGACAGGCGTTTCACCTTTCAGCGATACAGATGGGAGTCGCAATTGATCTCGGCTCCTGGCGTGAACAAATCCGGGCAGCGAGTGCTCCTCGTGATACATCCCTTCGAGGCCCACTCCATCTGAGCCATTCATCGCCAGGAACGTCCCCCATTCGTGGACGACCATGTCACTGGTTTTGGGATCACCTTCGCCTCCATAGAGCGTTGCGATGCCAAGGGAAGTTCCCAAGATGCCGAGTAAAGTAAGACCAATTCCAGCTGTCCATTTTCGCTTGGTCCATTTTCGCCTTGTCATTTTCATTTCGTTTCCTCCAGGTAAATAAGTGATTGCATTGACTCTGAACCGGCGCGCAGTTTCCTCGTGACTCTTTGGGCGAGAGCATTCAGCAGATTCGAGAGGCCGGTAGCGAGTGCGCCACTGTTAGGGCGCGGTCTTTGAACGCGACTCTTGTTCTTTGAGTCGGTCTTTTAGTGTCGCCTCGCACCTTCGAAGCTCTTCGACGGCTCTTCTTGCTTCGACTCGAACTTGCTCACTGCTGGCATTTGCCGCGGTTCGATTGACGACTTCGCGGAGCATGCCAGTTAGATGAATCCAACGATCGAGATCACTGTGAGCCACGTTGGCCGCTTCCACGAGCATGTAGCGAGCTTTGCCATGGAGCGGGACCAGAATCTCTAAAGATGATTCAAGCCTGGCGAGACGTTCTCGCTCTAGTTGCAGTGATGTGCGGTCGGCTTTTTGCTGTAATTCGGCGGCTTGCCGCTTTTGAAATTCGTAAGAGGAGTAAAGGCTTGCACCGAGAGAGGTTGCTGCGATCAGAATTGCTGCGATGGCGATGACGAGCCCGCGAACGCGACGTTCTCCCGCTGCGCGAGTCATCGCTTGGGCAGCTTCGATTTCTGCTTTGCGAGCTCGGAGGTCGACGGAATCACGATGCACTTGCACGATTCGAACGACCTCACCTGCATCGCGCGGTCGGTCATTGGGATCTCGTTTAAGGCATTTGCAAGTTAAGTTCGTCAACTCTTCCGATGCGCCGCATTGTTTGAGGCGATCGATCGCGCTTTCAATTCGTCCAGCCCGAGCTTGTTCGAGGATTTCTACTCTTCCACCTTCATATGGCGGACGGCCAGTTAAGATTTCGCAGAGAATAGCGCCGAGGCCGAACACATCGCTTCGTTCATCGAGTCGTTCGATGTCGCCCGTCGCCTGCTCGGGCGGCATATAGGCGGGCGTGCCGAGCACCGAACCGGCTTCCGATTGGGAGCCACTTGCGCTTTGGTAAACTCGCGAACCGACTGATTCCTTTGGCGCCAAATCCCAAGTGTCATCGGAAGAGGCGTTGCGGGCCAGAACTTTGGCGAGGCCCCAATCGACGACTTGGACTTCACCGAAGCGGCCAACCATTATGTTGGCTGGTTTGAGATCGCGATGGATGACGCCGCGAGCATGGGTATAGGCCAAGGCATGGCAAAGTTGCTCAAAGATGCCGAGGAAACGTGGTTGGTCTTCTTGGGGTGACTTGCGATCTTTGAGCAATTCGGCGAGCGTGCGCCCGCGAACGAGTTTCATGGCGAAAAAAGGACGTTTCGAACGATCGAGACCGAGTTCGTAGATTGGCAGAATGCCCGGGTGCTGAAGTTGACCGCCGATTTGGGCTTCTTCAACGAGACGTCTCGTTAGCGAAGGATTCCCTACATGCTCGGCGCGGAGGACTTTCAGCGCGACTTCGCGTCCCAAATCGATGTCATGGCCTTTGAGCACCACGCCGACGCCGCCGCGCGCGAGTTCGCCCGAGACGTGATAACGGCGGGGCATTTCTGGGAGCGACGATTCAGAGCTTATGCGTTCAACGACATCGATCGGTTCTTGGCGAAGGGAGACGCATTTGTGCATCGCACCGCAAGCGCGGAGCACTTCATAGACGGAGTTACCTTCGGCGGGCTTCTCGGTTCGGCCAAAGGCGGCGCGTAGGCCGGGCTCGAGTGGGTCTTCGTCGACAAGGGGGGCATATTCCATGATGGGGACTCCGTGCGCCTGGCGGGGCGTCATTCGCTTATCTCAGGTTCATGGCGACGGCGATTTTCGCGCGAAGATTTTCCAAAATTGGGTGATCTTTCCCCGTTTTAGGCGAGCATGGCGAGCAATTCAGTGCATTCTCGCTCGAGCGCCGCGCCGCCGACAGCATGAAAAGTGGCCAAAACGTCCTTCAGGGCCGCCTTAAACTCTTCGCGGGCTTTAGCGTATTCGCGATGCAGATGGGCCGGGTCGGCGTGCCAACGCTCGGCGATTTCGCGGATCGGGAGATCTTCTTGAAATCGGAGGCGGAGGAGCTCGAGACGTTTCATTGCTTCGGGGCCAGCGAGTGCGGCATTCGCGTTTTGACGCTCGGCCGCTTCGCGCATTACCGATTTGGCCCAGGCGCGATCAAAGACGCGCGAATAGGTGTCTTCCTCAGAAGGGATCGCTTCAGGCTCAATCTCGGCGCGATTTGCAGAAGGGCGGCGCGATTCGAAGCGCCGTGCGACATTGCGAATCAGGCCATATAAGAAAGGACGAAATCCGCCAGGGCGATCGGGCTTCGCTTTCTGCAGCATCCCACCTGACTTGAGGCATTCGACGAAGACTTCTTGAACTGCGTCATCGAGTTCGAAAAGGAGCGGCGGATTCCGCCAGCGGGCCGCCAGGTAGGTTCGCACAAGGGGTTCATAGCGCTGTGCAAAGCTTGACCGTGCTTCACGATTGCCCGCAACGGCGGCGTCGAGCATTTCCCAGCAGGTGGAACCGGTGTCGTCCATCCAGTGCGCCCTCGAACTGATTTCGTCGATCAGTTCGCATTCTAGCCAATGGCGCCATGCGAGTGGGCAAGATTTTTCTATTTACGCTGCTTACGACACTTCTGAATAGACCCGGGGAGTTGGGACCGATTCATTGATGAGATCTTCCGTTCGGCGGCGCGGCGGTTCGTTGGATGCGGGGGAGGTGTCAGTGGCGCGGCGGCGAGGTTCTTGGTTGACGATCGGGCGTGGGTCTTCGGCGCGGCGAGATGGCGATGCGACGGGGGCAGCTGCGTCGGCGGATCGGCGGCGGAAGAAGGCGGCGCCAAAGCCGGAGCGACGTTC
>JBKJSI010000213.1:0-11021 GCA_046595915.1 Pirellulaceae bacterium | reverse complement strand
GGCGAAGCCTCAATGCTTGCTGACGCTGAACACATTTCGCGGCGAAAGGCTGCTGCCGAGATTAAGGCACAGTTGCTTCGCGAACTTGCGGTTGTCGACTTTATTGTTAACGGGGATTTGGCGTTATCACAATCGCATGTGCTAAATGTGAGCTTTCCGGGCGTCGATAGCGAGGCTCTCATGATGGCTACACGCGACGTGATGGCAATTTCTAATGGCTCGGCCTGCACGTCGAACAGTTACACTCCAAGTCACGTGCTACTCGCAATGGGATTCGACGAAGAGCGGATTGACTCTGCCGTACGCTTGTCGTGGGGGCCGGGAGTAACTGATGTCCCGACGACCGTGCTTGTCGAAACCATAAAGTCGCTACGGGGCTGATCGAGCCTTGTTAAGCTCTGCACTTCTTCGAAACAACAGCCATTCACGGGTGCCCTTACGCTTGAAGCGGACAAGGTCATAAGTCCCGCGAAGGCGATCACGTTGGAGGTCAAAAACAACGCGATCCTGTGTCCATTCGATCGCTTCATATGAGCCGCGATCCCAAATCTCAATTCTTCCTGCCCCATACTGGCCTTCTGGAATCTGGCCCTCAAATTCTCCAAATGAAAGTGGGTGGTTCCAAAGGGAATCCCAGAGATTTTCGGAAAAACACACCTCGCCCTAAAGGTCGATGAAGCACAACCAAAGGCCTTTCGCGTGACGCGACTACCTCGCGACAATTTTACCCTTCGTCGAGCTCTTCTAGCGGATTACACACCTCTGCAATGTCGTCCAAAAACTCTGGCTTTAGCCGGTGGATGAATCCTTGAGCGCGATTTAGCCGAGCCAAAAGACTTCCGTAGGGAAGGAAGCGACAAATCGAATAAAGTGGCCTTGGAAGAGAAGTAAACGCAGGCCTGGTCACTTCGGTGGCGAATTTTTTTAACCGTCGGTCGGGCGCGGCCAAGTACATTTTGATCTCTAAGTTCGGCTGCATTGTAAGTAAATCCGCCATCCTTAACAGACCAGAATATATTGACGTTGTATGCTCGACTTCGAAGCCTGCAACAATGGCCTTCTTATCGTTAAACCAAAGTACATCGATATTCTCAACGGTCTTGGCAACCGGAGTAACAAATCGCACTGGCAGCCGTGAAAGTAACTTTGACACACTGCCAAGCTGTCTGCCGTTCCAGCTGTTCGAACGGTCAGCCTTTGGTGCCCACACCGAATAACCCATTTGCGCGCCCAAGTCTAGTAATCGCCACTGGATTTCAGAATGGGTTGGTGCTTCAGGGCTCGTCACCACTTCGAGGTAAGGATCCTGTTCGTCGTTTGGGATACTTACGAGCGCCGTTGTTTCCCGTCCGCCCGAATGCGAACTAACTTCGTATAGACTTGGCGGCACGCGCTGGGGACGTTCGAGAAGTTGAAATCGACCGTCGTCAAGCATCGAAAAATATTTCATTGCCCGCGACGATTGCAGGGTCCATTCCTTTGAGTGACGACGCAATTGGGTTTTGACTACGTGTCGTGGATCCTGCGCTCGAAAGGGATAGAGTTGACTGGCGGATATTACTTCATAAATCTCTTCAGGAAACATCGGCTTTCCAGCGGACCGAAGTACGTCCGAGATTACCTTATGAATCGGGTCTGATTTGTGCATGTACTTACCAAGTTAACTGAACGTTAGTGATAAGGTGATTTAGACTCGAAATATTCGCAGTGCCATTTCCGTAAGTGCCTTTTGACGCTTCCGCACGGCGGCAACATTCCAATTGCGATTTGCCGCGATGTCCTGATTCATTAACACCGATGATTGCCCAAATAGCGGCTTTTTCGAGGCGAAATCCGAATTTGCAGCGGCATCGTTATCCTCTGAACCAAGAAACGTAACGTTACCAAGAGTATTGACTACTTTTTCTAGACCAGCATCCCGATTTCCAGCCGGCGCGTTTTGGGGATACACGTGCTCCAGCGTGGTCGCTCCAAAATCAAATACTCTAGTTGTGTCTCGACACTTCGGATCACCGCGGCTTCCGTCACAGCACCATCGCCAGTAATGCTCTACTGTCATGAGGAAATACTTCAGCACCTTATTGCCAGCTTCTGGTTGATAAACAATCTGATTAACTAGCGAGCCAAATAGAGAATCGGTCGCTTTGTCAACTTGCAGTCGCTGCAATTGCGATCGAAGAGTGGATACTCGATATCGCGCAGGATTGTTGCGAATTTCTACGGCTTGCTGGTGGTACACTTTTGTGAGGGATCCAATATGAAGATTGCAAACGTACTTATATCGAAACGCAAATCGTTCAATCAGATCCACAATTTCGACGAACTTGCGCTCGTCCAATAGACAAGCAGCCAAGAGTAATGGCATGCAATTCGTATGGCTAAGTTCCCTAACAAGCAAATGAAGGCGATCCCTGTGCCACTGCCGAACTCGGGTGGAAGATGGCAAGGGCCAATCGCCATCTGCCAAAACGCGATACTTTCTTACTTCATCAGTTAGCTGTCGGATTTGGGCAACGACCTCGCGAGCAGCGCGAGCAGTTCGCCGAGGCTCGCGGTGTTGCGGGAAAAACTCATCCGAAAAGTCGTCAAATAGCGATGACTCACCCGGTCGTTTTCCCTTTACGGAGGAGTAGCAACAACGAAGAAAGTTTTCCGTGCGATCAGGCGGATCTTTCAGAACATCATCCCACATTTCGGCCGCAGCTTCGTGGTCTGCGCCAGTTTCCACTGAGCTGATCAATTCCAGAGTCGATGCACGAAGCAGATCCCCTTCAGTTAGGTTAGTCCCTCGGTTATTGAGGACTTGAAACAGCTGATAAGCCTCCGCTTGTACAGCCGCCACGATGTGTATTACGGAACAATCACACAGTAAAATGTCGCCAAATATTCCTAATATATCGAGCTTTTGAGCCAGGCTTCTCTGGCTCGCAAGTAGACTGTCGAGCTTGCGGCGTATGGCAAAGATTGCTGCTTGAAGCCGGGAATGTGATTCACGCGAACTGGTCTCTGGTTGTGCGTCACGATGTAAGAGATTCGCGAAATATTGACGATCTGGTTGTGATAATTCAAGGCGATCTTTCTTTACTGTCCTGCGGTTAACTTCATACTCTGATTCCAAATACTCCTCACGTACTCGACGAGCGCGTGTTTTTGCGAGCGATTCGCTGTCACGGTCGGCGGCATTTAATGCAACTTGAGCTAGGCTCAAGTACGCTAGTTCTAGCGCTCTTGCAAACAATACAAACGTCGCGATGCGCTGTTGCCCATCAATCAGGTCCCCTGCTAGGTATTCCTCGAAGCTCAGCGCTTCAACCTTCTCCGCCGCCTTGACCTCGCGGGCGGAGCGCTGTCCCTCCTCGTCGCGTCGGCGGCGTCGATCGATCTCACGCCACCAGTCGGGAGGCGTACTGCGACGTTCTGCCGCGCGGCGGATGTAATATTGAAAAAAAGCCGGCGGCGCATCCTTGATTCGCTTCTGCTCCACGGCGGCCAAGGTAATATCCGCCCACAATTGAATTTGCTTTGCCGGATACTGTTTTAGAATCCGGCGAATGGAGGCTTCATCGAATCCAATTGCCGCGAGAGGATCGAATAAAGGTGAATCGTTTAGGGCCGCTTGGCTGCCAGATGACGATCGATTGAATTGCGTTCCCCGATAAAGCTTGAGCGCAAAGACGCCTTTGGTATGTTTCAGAATGCATTCGCTTGCGCTCCGCTGTTCCAGGCCAAGTTGCACTAGGTCATGAGCGAGCAACTCGCCAACGCACCCGCTGATTTTCCGCTTCAGTTCTTTGGTGGGACTATTGGCAGAGAAGCCAAGCACATCGATTCCCAATTCTCGAATCTCCAATTCGGGAGTCTCGGCCGCCCGCCAGAAAAGCTTCTTGAGCAGCAGATACAATCGTCGAGTGGCGGGCGACATTCCCCGATAAACATGCAAATCGAATCGAAGAGCTCCGGCGGTCGCCGAACAGAGTTCCCAGAAGATCGGGTCCCACGCGAATCGCCAAGCTCGCGACGGGCTGTCGGATAAGGGCAAACTATAACTCAAGAATCCGAAGCTGACCTCGCGATGTTCGTGTCGTAGCGGGTCGTAGAAGGCGCTGCACGTATACTTCACTCCCGCTAAGCGACGAATCGCCTCACGGAACATTCGATACTCCTCACTCCCCTTCTTTGAGGCGTGAACGATACCCAAGCATTGATGATCCGCTGGTCGATTCCGGTCGCGGCGCAATTGGAACAAAACGAATGCCTGAACACGTGCCATCCGCGGAGCTTTTCCCATTTGCTGTTGGCGAGGGTTCGATTGAAATACCCTTGGGCTTCGCTGCGTGTGAGCGTCCGCACTCCGCCGGTATTATTCCGACTTCGGCGAACGATTCCGCTCTGACAAAACGTGGAATTGCCGCCGGGATGTTTTGCAAACCAGTCACGAAAGACGCCAGCGAGAAAAGGGGATAGGGGAACGCGGCGCGTCGTCCGCATGGCCTGGCTGCGTTTGCGCTCATGAATCGTCATGACGCCAGCCGTGAGATCAATGTCGTTGACGCGCGATCGAATCAACTCGCTTCGACGAGCTCCAGTGTGAGCGGCGACGGCAAACATCGGATAGATGAACGGGTGCCGTGCATTCACCTTCACGAAGTCCAGCAATTCGGCTACTTCCGGCAGCGTCAGAAAGAGACAATCCCACAGGTCCGCCTGCTCGGCTGCTTCCAACCCGCCGCGGGCGATTTGGCTCTCGATTTCCGGCCACGTTTGAAAGTGCGGCTTTTCGGAGAGCTTGGGATACTTGACGCCGGAGTGGGGGAATCGACCGGACAGGATCGAATTCTTGACGCCCCAATTCCAAATCGTCCGCAGCGTGATCACCGCCTTTTTGATCGTCACGGCCGTGACTTTGCGTCCCCGTTTTCCCTCGTCCTTCGAACGCTTCTCGACGTATCGCTGAAGATCGGCGGTCGTCAACTTCTGGATCGCGAAGTTCTTTCCGAAAAAGGCATGGAGCTGCCTCTCATGCTGATGCATCGTGTCAATCGTGTTGCTTTCGAGGCTCCCCGCCGGGAGGCTCGCAAAATACTGACCGATGAGTTCGGAGAGCTTGAGCGTACGAGGAATGCTGAGTTTCGATCCCGCCTTGCCTCCGCTCACCAAGAAGTCGCCCAAGTCGACGCCTTCAGGGACAACAACCCAGCCACGTTTGATTGCCGTGAGTGTGGTCTCGACGGTACCGCAAATCGCCTCGGCCTCTTTTCGATCCGAGGTTTGTAAAGAACGCTTGAGGCGCCCGTCCGCAATGCGGACGCCGACCTTAAACATGCCCGACTTCGAGTCTTGCTCTAACCATGCCATGAGATTGCACCTGCTCGTAAAGGCTACGCGGCGCGATGCCGGGCAACCATCGATGCAATCTCAACACAAACCAAACAGCGCCCCCTTCGCGCCCCCTACACCCATTTTTGGGTCGGGAGCCAACTTGGGGCGATCATGGTAAATCACTGCCAGAGAAGAAGATGCGAGAGACAGGAGTTGAACCTGCACACCTTGCGGTACCAGATCCTAAGTCTGGCGCGTCTGCCAATTCCGCCACTCTCGCTTTTGCTCACTTAATTTTAACAGGGCTGGGGTAAGTGCCTAGTGGGAAAGGAGAGCCTCTGCCCAAATTGGTTCGCCTATTTGAGCCGCCAATCGACATGGCCCGCAAAAGCGAAGGTTTCGTCGATGCATGCGAAAAGGGCGGGATCATATTCCTTGAGGGCTTCCCGCGTCGTAATCGGCCGCAAGGCGTCGGTCGGGGCGTGCGTTTGACCGATGGCGTCATAATAGGCGAGGACGCCTTGTGACCAATAGGCGGCTCGGCTGTGGAATGCCGTGGCGCCTTTCCATTTTCCGGCGGCGAGGGCGGCGTCATAGATTTCGCCTAGCCGTTTGTCAAAAGTCTCGTCGAGCCGTTTGACGCGGAGTTCATATTGCTGGACCGCCATGCCGCCTTTTTCCCAGTTCGGGTCGACCGGGCGCTTTCCGCAAACTTGATAAGCCGCATCAGCCATAACGCGGACTAGCTGGCTATCGCCGACGAGTGGCCCGCTCTGATCGCCCAAAAGATTGGCTTCGTCGACGACAAGCAACTTGAGGCCAGGCGAATAGGAAAGGCTACGCGTGAGCGGATCGAACTCTGGCTTGGCTGCCAGTGCGGCAATCTCTGGCAGCTCGGCGAGCTTTTCATTCTTACCGAGGACGACAAGCCGAACGCCATCGGCCATCAGGGCTTTGATGATGTCGTGGCGATAAGCGAACATGCCGCGAATCGTGTGATTGGCTTTGAGCATTGCGTCGTCGGAGGCGGTGCGCCCGAGGATGCGAAACTCGCGGGCGGCGGTTGTCTTTATGTAGAAGGGGCTCGCCTTCCACGCGATCGGCGGCGGCTCGACGGCGGGCATTGGCTTTAGGTAGGTGTAGCGCCAATCATTTTGCGGGGTGAGGTTGAAGATCGTGCGAACGAGTTCGTAGCCCACGGGGTCGTACTCTTTGAGTTGCTCGCGCGTGCCGATGGGGCCGTGGTTCCAGTTGTTGACGCGATTGCAATCGAAATACGACTGGCAGATTTCGGCCCAATACTCGGATGCGTTGCCGGCGGCGTAGGCATTTTTCCAGAGACCTTTTTCAATCGCTTGCTTGTAGGTCGCGTTTTTCTTGGAGCGCCATTCTTTGTCAATCGAGCCGATGGCGGTGTCGATGGTGTGACAAAACTCGTGTACGCCGATGCTCTCGTCGTCATAGCGATCGCTAGAAAGACAGAGCAAATTTTCTTCGCCAAAGCTAGTTGGCCGGCCGCCAGTGCCGCGGACGCGTTCATTCATGTAGGCCGGGTTGGGTGAATCACTGTACTCGGGCATATCGGTGTAGACCTGATCTTTGCCGATGATGATCAGGTACATGCGTGTTTTGACCATCGCTTCGAGAATGTCAGGTCGACCGGCAAGCAACCCGCGGACAATTTCATAGGTGCGAGTGAGAGCCCGATCGTCCACGGCTTTTGCGGCAACGACCGGCAGTCCTTGGACCTCAATATATTTTGCGTAGAAGTTTTTCGCCGCCTCGCGATGCTTTTCCTCGACCATTTCAAAGAAGGCAGGCGGCGGAGCAATCACTTCGGGCAGGCGATTTACCGGAATACTGGCTGGAACAGTTGTCACTGGTGGCGGCGCGACGGAGCTATTCGCTGCGGGCGGTTTCGGCTGAGGCGCCGAAATCGGTGCATTGCGATCAGGCGGCTCCCGATTCATCAAATGCCGAACGAAAAAGTCATTGCGGCGGCGAACGCCATAAGCCCCGCCGTTACTGTGACCCGCGCCGGGCACGACGAGCAGTTCGAAATCTTTGTTCGCCTTGATGAGCGCGTCGACAAACCGCATCGTCGATTCGGGCGGTACATTGGTATCAAGCTCGCCGACCATCAGATGCAATTTGCCTTGCAGCCGGTTGGCATTGTCGATGTTGCTCGACTCTGCGTATTGCGGGCCGACGGGAAAGCCCATCCACTGCTCGTTCCAGGAGGATTTATCCATTCGGTTGTCGTGGCAGCCACAAGAGGCCGCCGCGACTTTGTAAAACTCGGGATGGAAGAGGACGGCGCCGCCTGCGTTTTGGCCGCCAGCGGAAGTGCCGTAAACGCCGACGCGCGAAATATCGAGCCAAGGAAATCGCTCGGCGGCGGCTTTCATCCATGCGATGCGATCGGGGAAGCCGGCGTCCTTGAGATTTTTGAAGCAAACGTCGTGGAACGCTTTGCTGCGGAAAGCGGTGCCCATTCCATCGATCTTCACCACAACAAACCCGAGGTCGGTGAGATCCGCCCAGCGATTGAACGAGCTAAAGGTCTTCGGCACGAATGCACTCTGCGGGCCCGCGTAGATGTCTTCAATGATCGGATACTTGATGTTGGGATCGAAGTCCTTCGGGCGCTGAATCACACCCCAGATGTCGGTCTGGCCATCGCGACCTTTCGCGACAAAGACCTCCGGCGCACGGAACTGGGCTTTCGTAAGACCGGTGATGTCGGCTTCCTCTATCTTCGTGATGAGCGAACCATCGGACGTCCGCCGCAAATAGTGCGAAGGCGCGGAATCGACGCGCGAATAGCTATCGATCAAGAACTCTCGATTGGGAGAATAGACAATCGAATGGTGGCCACCGCCCTCAGTCAGGGCGACTAGATTCGTGCCATCGAAGTTGACGCGATAGTAGTGGACAAAGTAGGGATCTTCGCCAAGATTCTTCCCACTCGCATGAAACCAAATTTGGCGGGTCTCTTCGTCAATCCGATCGATACCGCGAACGACAAAGTCACCCTTGGTAATCTGATTTTTCAACTTAGCGAAAAGCTGCTTGCCGCCAGAAGCAACCGCTGGCGCGTCACCTTCCGGCGGAGTGCTTCCATCGATGAGGTAGAGATGACGCCAGCCATCCACCTCACTGACGTAGATATATTCGTTGGTTTTCTCAAGCGGACTTAGCAACTGGAGGCCGAGCGTTTCGGTGTGCATGGTCCAAATAAAAGTGTCGGTCCGCTCATCGATGATGTTGCGAGCTTTGCCAGTTTCGGCGCTGACCTCAATGAGGCGATAGCGCTGATGCCCGCGATCGACTTGGGTGTAGCGGAACGTCTTGCTGTCATCGCGCCAGCGGGCGAACGGAAAACCGAAGTCAACCTTGTCGGTTTCGATTTTTAGCGATGTAAAAGGGGCTTCACCTAATGGCGCATCGGCTTTCACCTTGAAAAGGTATGGCTCATACGCAGTGACTTTGTCACCGGGGAGCGGATACTCGCGCGATTGAAGCGTTGCGCGACCACCTTCACGAGGCGACGAGGTAACCAAGTGAACAAGACCTTTGTCACCAGGCTCAATGCGCCAGGCAGCAAGGCTCTTCGAATCCGGCGACCATCGCGGTAGTCCATAGGCGAGTCTCTCTTTGCCATCGCTAGTGAGGGCAATCTCTTTGCCTTCCTTGTTGCGAACGAACAAGTTGAAATCTTTGATGAACGCTGTCCAATTGCCGTCCGGTGATTTAGGTTGGTCGCCAAAGCCACCGCGTTGACCGCGACCTTGGCCAGAGCCTCGACCGGGGCGACGCCCCCCAGGTGCTGCCTCGTTTTGGGATTCAGTTGTCGGAGGCGCCGGCGCATCCGTCTTCACAATCGCATAACTCCCCAAATCGCATTCCCAGCGAGTTCCCTTGGCGCTAAAGCGAATCACGTTTTTGTCGGCGGCAAATTCGAGAGCTTCGAGCGGCAACTCCAGCGGCTTAATTACCGATTCCGTTGCCTTGGCTAAGTTCTCGGCGAGTTTGGCATGATCGAAGGCGGGCATTCTAGACCGTGCCGCCGCGTCGACGACGATGAACTCGTGCCGGCCTTCATGAAGCTCTTTGCGATACCAAAACTTCTTCCCCTCGGCGAACCAGTGAGGCGTGATGACGCCGTTTTTCACTCGCTCATCGCGCAGGCGCTGAGCTCGCGCCTGGGGAGCTTCTTCTTGGGCGCCACAAATAGCGCTTGATATAAAGACAATGGCAAAAAGACAGAGGGGAATAATTCGCTGCATGGGACTGCCAAGTGAGATAAGTCGCGCGTCGAGTAACGGCGACTATCTTCGCTGGCTTTAGCCTGAGAATCAAGCAACAAGAATTGCTCGAACCGCCACGTTGAAAACGACCTAAAGCCAAGTCAAATGAGACGTTGGCGAACTGTGCCTTTACTTCAGCACGGCCCATACCGGAAAATGATCTGAAGGAGTCCGCCCATCGCGTTCCGTTCGATCGATTTGACAATCCTCAACCGTAAATCCACTTGTACATCCGATCAAATCGATGCGGCCACCGCCAACAGCACTCGCCTTGAATCCCGAAAACGTTCCCTCTTTTTCTCCTTTCACAGGATGCTTCTTGCGAAACGCATCCACAATAGGCGCAACATCGCCCGCAAATAAAGCCTGATAAGGCTCGCTATCGGCATTGGCGTTGAAGTCTCCCGTTAACACTACACGACACTCACCCGAGATTTCGCTAATCTTTTTTCGAATCAGTTTCGCTGATTCCAGCCGCGCCACGGGGCCTCGATGATCGAAATGCGTATTGAAAAACGTAACCGGTTTGGCCGCCGGATTTCTCAAGTCCTTCAGCTTCACCCAGGTCACCATGCGTGGCAGCGAACTATCCCAACTCTTGCTCCCCACTTTTTCCGGCGTCTCACTCAACCAGAAATGCCCGCCATCCAATTTCTCAAACCGATCCTTGCGGTAATAAAGAGCCATCATCTCGCCTTGTTCTTTCCCGTCATCGCGCCCAATCCCTAAGCACGCATAGCCCGCCAACTTCTCAGTCAAGAAATCACGCTGTGAACCCAGCGTCTCCTGCGTTCCTAGCAAATCGGGATCGAATTTCTTGATCGTCTCAATCAAAAACTCCTTCCGCCTATTCCAATGGTTTTCGCCATCATCCGCCGTGCCATAGCGAATATTGAATGACATTACTTTGATCGCCGCCGGATCATCGTTGGCCAACGATTCGCTAACAACCGCGAGAATTCCAAGCAAGTAAATACCCAGCGCAAAGATCCGCAACATGATCCCATTCCTTTTCTATTGAGCCCTGAGCTTCAGCGACCAGGGAATTCAAGCGTCTCTTTGTTAAGAACCCGCCAGCGCCTGGGAAATTTCCAGTTGACATCCCTGAGGGAAACTCACCACTAGCTCAATCGAGGGCGTCCGCTTCAACGTTTGCACCGCATCAGCCAGGAGCCGCAAATAAGTCTCCCGGTGCTCACTTCCCGCAGTAAACGGCACATCCTCATGGGCTAAGATGACTTGCTTCGCTCCATCCAGCCACTCTAAATCGCAAAGGCAGTCATAAAACGCATCCCAGTTCCACCCGAAGTACTTGGGGAAACCGAGCCGCCGCACATACTCGAGCATGAGCTGCCGCTTTCGATTGATACCACGCGGAACGCGCATCACGAC
>JBKJSI010000506.1:0-5279 GCA_046595915.1 Pirellulaceae bacterium | reverse complement strand
GGGGAGCTATTGGTCGCTTTCATCACCGAGCCGTTCTTTCGCCAAACCGCAAAGTAGGGCTTTTCACCTTCGGCGACTTCGATATTGCGTTCGAAGTTCGCAGGGAGCGTAAGGTTGTCTGCTTTCCTTTGGAATTCTTGGATGATGTCGGGTGGCGGCCCATCTCGAAATGGATCGCCTGGACCTCCATCACGAAAACCGAACTCGCCCGGGCCATGATCACCCGGACCACGATCTCCCGGGCCGTGTTCACCAGGCCCATGCCCGCCAGGACCGCGATCTCCAAAGCGCCGATCTCCGGACGGTCCCCAACCACCTCCGGGTCCGCCATGTTGGCGCGGGCCACCGTCATGGCCCTGTTGTGGTTGCGGTTCAGCTTGTTGGTCGGTTGGCGTTGTGGCCACTAAGGTTTTTACTTCGGTATCAGAATTCGCTTGTGGTTTTTGCTCGAGCTCGGGGCGTTTGCGCGACGGCTTGATTTCAAGTTCTTGTTCAGGAGGATTTCGCGACTCATCTTCTCGTCTCATGGGGAGGTCATCGAAGCCGGGAACGCCTTGACCTCCCCCGCCGAAGCCGCCACCGAATCCCGGACCACCGGGACCGCCGGGCCCACCGCGACCACCTGGGCCGCCGCGCCCGCGACCTCCTCTTCGCCCGCCACCGCCAGGCGGCGGTCCCATCTGGGGGAAGTCACGGAAGTCGGGGACCGTGCCGAGGGGTTTGTCCCATTCGAAATCGAATTCGTGAAGGGCATTGAGGGCGGCGAGCATCGATTGGCCGGCGCCGCGGAGTTCGAGATCCATTTCGGAGATTTTCGATTCGCGCATTCGCCAATACAGAAAGCCGCCAAAGCAAGTCACGGTGAGCGTGAGGCTGAGGGCGTACCAGGCGAGGATGCGGAATCGTAGCGATCGGATCATCAATTCCCTTCGTGCGCTCCTTATTCGTCGATTACCTTACTCGTCGATCACATAGCCGAGTCCGCGGCGGGTCTTGATGAAATCTTTGCCCAGCTTCTTGCGGACATTGGAGATGTGGACTTCAACGAGGTTCGAGAGGGAGTCGTCATTCTCATCGAACAGATGATCATAGATCATCGAGCGGGAGACGAGTTTTTTGCGATGCATGGCTAGAAGTTCGACCAGGGCATATTCGCGGGCGGTGAGGCAGACGGAGGAGCCTTCCCTCGTCACGGTGCGGGCCGAGGTGTCGATCGAGACTTGACCGATTTCGATTGCGGCTTTTGTCTGGCCCGCGGAGCGGCGGATGAGCGCGCGGAGTCGGGCTTGGAGTTCTTTGATTTCGAATGGTTTGACTAAGTAGTCATCGGCGCCTTGGTCGAGGCCGACGACGCGGTCTTGGATCGAATCGCGCGCGGTAAGGATGAGCACTGGCGTCGTGAAGTGCTTGCGCAGTTCGCGGAGCATTTCGAAGCCGTTCATTTGCGGCATCATGAGGTCAAGCAGGATGGCGTCGTACGTCCAGGAGCGGGCTTTGACGAGACCTTCTCGGCCATCGGATGCCGCGTCGACGGCGTAACCGACTTGCCGCAGCGCAGTCGTTAAGACATCTTGCAGATCGGGATCATCTTCAACGACCAAAACTCGCATGCCTAAGCTCCGAATCGAACGGCATATCTATCTATGCATCCTACCGCGCGGTCATGCTGAAAAAGGGAAGAAAAATGGCGCCACTTTGCGCGAATCAGCGATGGCGGAGGCAATGAGACGGGTCAGCCATGGCGGCGCCCGACTGCGATGAAATCCCGCGAAAACACCGCAGCCGGGGGCGCCAAAGAGGCTTTCGATGAGACTATTAAACACTTTGGCGCGGGGGTTGCCTTAAGCTTTGGTTAAGGCTGGCGAAGAAACTCGAATTCTGTCCGAAAGATCGAACTTCGGGTACGCTTTCCTTCTCTTGTCTTAGTTAGACATTGCGTTTCGCCGCTTAATCAGACTGCCGCATGCCAATTCGAAATGTTTCCGCTTGTTTACTTCTTGTGCTAGGGCTATGGGCGGCGCGAAATACCGTGGCGCCGACGCCATCGGCGAAGGAGTTGGCTCGTGGCGGAAATGCCCGGTTATTGGCGAGTTCGGTTTATCAGACTTCGGAAATGATTTGCGAAGTTGACTCTGCTGATGTATGCGAGAGTTCTGGGCTGGTGCGATGCGCGAGCGATCCGGATTTGCTTTGGACGCACAATGATTCCGGTGGCGCGGCGGCGATTGTGGCCTTTGATCGGCTGGGGAAGATTCATGGTGTTGTAAAAATTGCTGGCGCGGTGAATCGAGATTGGGAAGAGATGACTGCTTTTCGGTATCAAGGCGCGCCTTGGCTGATTTTGGCGGACTGCGGGAATAATCTTTTACACGATCGGCTCGTCACGCTTTATTTTGTTCGAGAGCCATCACCGAGTGCAGCTGAAGCGGCTTGTGACTACCAAGTCGATGTTCAATTTGAAGGTGGACCTCGGAACTGCGAAGCGGTGGCGGTCGATGAGCGGGATCGAAAGATTTTTTTCGTGAGCAAGGTTACTTCGGGGCGATGTGAAGTTTTTGAAATGCCGCTGCCAGAAATTCCAGTGAATAAGCTCGAAGGGAATAGCGAGAAAGCACCGTTTGTTGCGAAAAAGATCGCGGCGCCCGAGATTATGCTGGCGACGGGGATGTGTATTTCGGCCGATGGAGAGCGGATGGTGATTGTGAATTACAATGATGGGTTTGAGTATTGCCGCTCGCAAGGTGAGTCTTGGCAAGCGGCGTTTGCGCGTTCACCGAAGAAGATCAATTTGAGTTGGCGAATGCCGCAGCGCGAGGCGGTTTGTTTTGATCGTGATGATCGGTCGCTTTTAATGACGAGTGAGGCCAGGCAAGGCTTTGTGAATTCGCTACTAGGTGGAAATCTGAATTGCACGATTCCGTTGTGGCGCGTGCCGGCGAAGCCAGTGGGCAAAAAGAACCGCTAGAGACGAGGATGAACGGATGGCGCTTGAAGTGGAACGCAAGTATCGAATCAGGGATGCGCAGTCCATCCGTCAACGAGTTGAGTCTCTTGGAGGCAGTTGGGCTGAGGTGATTTCGCAGAGTGATCAATACTTCGCGCATCCGGCGCGCGATTTTGCGGTAACGGATGAGGCGCTGCGGATTCGGAGCGTTGGAAGTGAGAATGTCATTACCTATAAGGGGCCGAAAATCGACCGCGATTCGAAAACGCGGGAAGAGATTGAAGTGGAGATTGGCAAAGGTGGAGAGCTCGCGCGCGATACGGGGAGAATCTTTGAACGACTGGGATTCAGGACCGTGCTGATCGTGACCAAATCGCGGTCGATTGCCCTTCTGGCATGGCAGCACCGAGAGATAGAAATTGCGCTCGATGAGGTGAATGGCGCTGGGTTGTTTGTGGAGCTCGAAACGCAGGCGGTCGAGAAAGAATTAGATGCCGCCAAGGAGTGCATACGAGCGTTGGCAATGGCACTCGGGCTTTGCGAAGAAGATCAGGAGAGGCGGAGCTATTTGGAAATGGTGCTCGGCTCATCCATAAATCGTAGTACCTGATTGCGAATCGCGATGACTCACACGCATCGCGATGGTCACCAATCGAATGAGCTTAGAAACTTCGCCTCTTCTTCGAGTTATTGGCGGAGAAATTTGTCGAATCGCCTGGTCCGACGGTTACTGAACCATTGCCATCCCAATCGAGTGCTGCGTTGTAAATTGCTATTGCTCGGCGAAAGGCCACCGTGTCGGTCCCATCCACGTCGCCATCGCCGTCGCTATCGCCAAACATCCGGAAGAACTTGTCGGCGAAAGCGGCGCCAAACTTATTGTTGCTCGCGCCGAGAGTTTGGCCATCCACCTGGTGCACTCTGTTTGGATCGACAGTTAGGAGATATGTACCATCTGCAAGTGAATTTGCTGTCCCTTCGGCGCGTTTGATGATGCCGCCAAAAAGTGTTCCGTCGGCGCCTGCGCCGACGCCTGGGCTAAAGGTGATGACGAAGCTGGTTTTGTTTGTTACCGAATCGAAGGTTCCAGCGCCGTATAAAATCTGATTCTGATTCACGAAGCTTGAACTTGCGGCGAAAAGCCCCTTATTTTCGAGAGTGAAAGCATTTTCGTCTAATGACACGTTGCCGCTGAAAATGGCGGTTACCGAAGTGATCTGTGATCGCTGTGCCGCGCCTCCGTTAATGATGGCTGGCAACATCGCAGGCGCGGCAAGTGTTGCAGTAATGACGCCATCGCCATTTGTTATAAAGGTGTAGGTGTAATTGGCGCCGCCGTTGCCATCGCTGACGACTCCGCTGGGCGTCAGAAGCTTGCCTGAACCGACGAGCGCGGTGTTGTAGCTCTGGCTGAAAGCTGCCGTGTCCCCTGGCGCAACTCCCGGAGCGGATGGCGTGGTGCTGGAAGAAGTTGTTCCATCCCAGCCCTTCGATGCAGCTACTGCCGTGACCGTGATTTCCTTGGCGGTGATATCGGCAGTGGGTGCGTTGGTGACGCCGGCGGGGGGAGAGTAGTTCGCGGCGTCGGCGCCCTGAAGAACAATTCCGCTCACGGTAATAGGCTTCGCGTTGCCGACGTTTTTGTTGTTGAAGTTTCCCGTTGCGCTCAATACGGTTGTCGCGTCCGGGGAGATCACGCCGACAAGGGTCACAGCTACTGTGGCGCTCGTGTTGCCATTGTAGACCTTATTCGCGGAAGTGGCCGTGGCGGTCAGCGGCCTGGGAGTAATGTTGGCGGTCAGTGCGGGAGGCGCGAGAAAGCCGTTCAATGTGTAATTGCCGGCATCCGCGCCTGTAATTCCAAATCCACTGAGACTGATTGGCTTGGCATTTGCGACATTTTTATTGTTAAACGTTGCTGAAGCGCTGCCATTGACCACATCGCCTGAGATTACACCAGACAACGTGACGTTAAACGGCGCAACAGTACTTCCATCGTAGACCTTGTTTTGCGGTGTGGCCGTGGCCACGTCGATCGCGAGCGCCGTGATATTGGCCGTGGGAGAATTAGTCACACCAACAGGCGCAGTGTAGTTTGCCGCATCTCCACCCTGGAGAGTGATCCCGCTGATTGTCACGGGTTTGGCGTTACCGACGTTCTTATTGTTGAAGTTGCCCGTTGCGCTGAGCACGGATACTGCGTCGCCGCTCACGATGCCGACAAGGGTCACATTAACGGCCGCGGTGGTGGTTTGATTGTAGACCTTGTTGGCTGCGGTCGCGGTTGCGGTTAAAGCCTTGGCGGTGATATCGGCTAGATCGGTCCGATCTAGCC
>JBKJSI010000155.1:0-4152 GCA_046595915.1 Pirellulaceae bacterium | reverse complement strand
GGTCCCCCTTTTTGGCCCCGCATTGCCCTCTCGTGGCAAAGCGATCCAAAGCCCTATATTGTACGCTTTCCGCGCCAAAGTAAATGTCCGCGTTGCACCGCAAAATGTAGCGGCATTAACGCGACAGGGGAGTAAATTCCGCCGATGTCCGCCATTGATGACTACCTGGATGCTAATAAAGCCCGATTTGAAACGGAACTGATCGAACTGCTCAAAATTCCGAGCGTTTCGGCGGACAGCAAATACAACGGCGACATGCAAAAGGCCGCGAGCTGGCTCGAGGGCCAGTTCAAAGCGCTCAAACTGAAGGCGGAGATCATCCCCACCGATGGGCATCCGTTTGTTTATGCGGAATCAGCGCCGGTGAAGGGTGCACCGGTTGTTCTGGTCTATGGCCATTACGATGTGCAGCCCGCCGACATGAAGGATGGCTGGACTTCTGATCCATTTATTCCCGTGAAGCGAGATGGAAACCTCGTTTGCCGCGGCGCGACGGATGATAAGGGACAGGTTTTCACGCACATCAAGAGCTTGGAGGCGGTGCTTGCGGTTTTTGGGAAGCTGCCGCTGCAGGTCAAATTTTTGATCGAGGGCGAAGAGGAAGTTGGCAGCAAACAGCTTTACGCGTGGCTGCCGAAGCTCAAGGACAAGCTTTCCTGCGACATCGTCGTGATCAGCGACACCTGCCAATATGGTCCTGGCCAGCCGGCGATCACTTATGGCTTACGCGGGATTTGCTCGTACGAACTCAAAGTCACCGGCGCGACCTCGGATTTGCATTCGGGCACGTTCGGCGGCGTTGTTGGCAATCCGCTGCTGGCCGTGTGCCACATGATGGATGGCCTGAAGGACGCAAAGGGCAAAATCACCGTCCCCGGTTTCTATGACGACGTCGAATCGCTCACGGAACGCGAACGTGGGCAAATGCGCACCCTTGATTTCGATGAAAAGTCGTTTAAGGACAAGCTTGGCGTTGATGCTTTGCCGGGCGAAGAAGGTTACACCGCGCTCGAGCGAAAATGGGCGCGGCCTTCGTTTGATGTGCATGGGCTTTTGGGTGGCTACCAGGGTGAAGGGTCGAAGACGGTTCTGCCTTGTGCGGGCGGCGTGAAATTTAGCTTCCGACTCGTACCTGATCAGGAGCCAGCCAAGATCACGGCGGGGCTCAAGAAGCGGCTCGCGGAACTTTGTCCGCCGGGCGTGAAGTTTGAGCTGATCGAACGCGGCATGGCGCAAGCGGTTGTGGTGCCCATTGATAGTCCCTACGTGACTGCGGCGGTGGACGCGATTGAGAAAGGCTTCGGGCGCTCGCCGGTGTTCATTCGCGAAGGCGGCTCGATCCCGATCGTTTTGGCCTTCAAACAAGAGCTCGACGCCGATACGCTCCTGCTCGGCTGGGGCCTCGATGACGACAACGCCCACGGGCCAGATGAGAAGTTTAGCCTGGCCGATTTCCATCGCGGGATTCGGGCCAGTGCGGCACTTTGGTCGACGCTTTCGTCGATCTCGCCGAAGTAGTTTTTTCAAGAGCCCGGAGCGTTAGCGACGGGAGCCTTTTTATCGCTTCGAATATTCCCGTCGCTAACGCTCCGGGCTCAAAATTCACCGCTCCTACGAATACCGAAAACATGCTCGATCGAAAATTTATTGTTGACAACGCGGCTCTCGTGAAGGCGAACTGCGAACATCGCGGGGCGAAGGCGGATGTTGATTTGCTGGTGTCGCTCGAGGCGCAGCGGCGCGAGCGGCTTGCGGAGTTGCAGGAGCTGAATCGGCTTAGCAACGAAGTCGCGAAGTCGATCGGCGGCGCCAAAGATCCTGCGGAGCGGGAGGCTCGCAAGGAGGAAGGGCGGCGGTTGCGGGAACGCAAAGACACGGCGCAGGCGGAGCATGATCGGCTCGATGCTGAGGCGCTGGCGGTTCAGCAGGTCATTCCGAATATGACCCATGCGGCGGCGCCGATTGGGCGGGATGATCAGGCGAACACCGAAATCGCGCGGGGGATTCATGCGCCGCGGAAATTTGATTTCAAGCCGCTCGATCATGTGCAGATCGGCGAGAAGCTCGATCTGATCGATTTCGAGGCGGGCGCGCGGGTCGCGGGGAATGGCTTTTACTTCTTGAAGAACGACGCGGTGCTGCTGGACCTGGCGCTGCAGCACTTTGTGATCAATTTGCTGGTGAGCGAGGGGTTTACGCCGGTCATTACGCCGGATCTCGCGACGACGGATGTGCTGCGGGGGATTGGTTTTAATCCGCGCGGGCCGGAGACGCAGGTTTACAGCATCGAAAATAGCGAACTCAATCTCGTGGGCACGGCGGAAATCACGCTGGGCGGGATGCTCGGGGGGCAAACGCTCGAGGCCGAGAAGCTGCCAATCTTGCTGGCGGGGATCAGCCACTGCTTCCGCACCGAGGCGGGGGCGGCGGGGCGGGCGTCGCGCGGGCTTTATCGGGTGCATCAGTTTACGAAGGTCGAAATGTTTGCGTTTTCGAAGCCCGATCAGAGCGACGCGATCCATGAGCGTTTCCGCGAACTCGAGTGCCGGATTTTCGATGAGCTGGGCATCGCTTATCGCGTCGTCGACACGGCAACAGGCGACCTCGGTGGACCGGCTTATCGCAAATATGACCTCGAAGCCTGGATGCCCGGGCGCGGCGAGGCGGGCGAGTGGGGTGAGGTCACCAGCACCTCGAACTGCACCGACTATCAAGCCCGGCGGCTCAATGTGCGGTACCGCGAAAAGGGGGAAAAGGGTACGCAGTTCGTGCATACGCTCAACGGCACGGCGATCGCCCTTAGCCGCGGGATTATCGCGATTCTCGAAAACTACCAGCAGGCGGATGGCACGGTCGAGGTTCCGGCGGTGCTGCGGCCTTACATGGGCAAGAGTGTGATTGCTAAGAAGTAGTGCGCGGGCGCGCAGGACTCAAAAAGCCCTTGTTTTTCCAAACTTGTAGTCTTGCAGTCTTGCGCGCTCTCGGTCGGTACGCATCATTGAGCGCAGGATTGGCTGGGTTTAGAAAACCGCTTGTTTTTGCAAGGTGGTCAAAATGGCCAAGAGGAGATAGTTGTTTGAACGACATTGGAAGATTCCTTAGAGATCGGACGCAGGAAGTCCCCTAGGTTCCAATTATTGGCGAAGAGTGGCGCCATTTTGTGCACTATTTTCTAATTACTTTGACTTCAGAACGCATGAACATTCGCAAAGGTCCACGAATCTGCCGGGCTAGTGCTTGTCCCACACAATTTCGGCCGTCATCCGGGGGCTTCCGCTACGCGGTGCGCCCCCGCCACCCGGAAAGAACTTTGTGGACGGAGAACCAGTTTGCAAATCGATGGCGCGCGGCGATATGCTGTTGCCACTCTCTCTCCCCCTCCCACACCGCCATCGGAGGCTTTTTTATGTCTTCTCTCGTTATCTCCTGCATGCGGTATCGCGATTGCGATGCGGCGATTAAGTGGCTTTGTGATACGTTTGGATTTCAAGAGCAGGGTGTTTTTCGAGATGACAATGGAAATGTCATGCACGCACAGCTGCGGCTGGGCGACGGGATGATCATGCTGGGGCCATTGGCGGCGACGGAGTATGGGAAGCTGATTAAGCAGCCGAGCGATATTGGCGGGTTTTCGACGCAGAGCATTTATCTGGTCGTGCGCGACGCGGATGCGGTGTATGCGCGGGTGAAGAAGAATGGCGGGAAGATTGCGACGGAGATTCATAGCCAAGACTATGGCGGGCGCGATTTTTCTTGCCACGATCCGGAGGGGCATCTTTGGAGCGTGGGGACTTATGATCCCTGGGCTGCTTAGAGACTCAAGTCGGGTTCGCTTCCCGGGGAGCAACCGACCGCCGCCGGCGATGGCGATGTTTGCGAATTCAAGTGAAGCCCGGTCTGATTCAGTTACTTCTCGTGGTCCTGTTCGGCATCTTCCACGACTTCGGCGAAGAGTTCCTTGAGCTTCTCGCGAGCTTCCTTCAGGAGCTTTTCGCCCTTCTTCGTTGCACGGTAGTTCTTCCGTCGCTTGCCCTTCACCACTTCGTCTTCGCAGGTCAGATAGCCCGATTCCGAGAGCTCATGCAGGATGGGATAGAGCGTGCCGGGGCTAAGCCGGTAGCCATGGCGTGCGAGCTCCTCAATCATCTCGAC
>JBKJSI010000026.1:0-4748 GCA_046595915.1 Pirellulaceae bacterium | reverse complement strand
GTAGCGAATTTGAAGTTGGCTGAGAGATCGAAATAGATGGCCGTTCACCCTCGGCTTTGGAGAGGACGTCGCGCTTTAAGATTGCGTATGGCACGGAGACGAGTAGCCCAATCAGCGCGCCGCTGCATCCTGCGAAGAGCGCGCCGTCGAAAAGGCTGATCGATCTTGCGCCAAAGAAGTTTGCGATCGCGACGACGGCCACTCCGATCGGCGCTGCGACCACGCTCACAAGGATTGCGGACCCCAAACCGAAGCGGACGAACGTAATCCACCGTGAGCGCATGTTGAGATCCCATTCGCTTGCTATGCTGCACAAGCGCGCAATTGCAATTGAAGATCAATAGGATGCACTCGCTGTGCCAATGCCGTTAAGAGTGCTTGCGCTAAGGACTTAGATCGGTTTCCGTTGCTAAGATGATCTAAAAAGAACCAGTGGGTCAAAATCTGACCAGAAAGACCTCCCGAGGGAGCAATGGAGAGTGTCAACTTACTCGTCCTCAAGCGGATCATCCTCCGCCAGAACGCGTTCCAGATTCAGACCCGCCGCTCGCATTTTTGCGCGAAGAGTATTTCGACTTAGGCCAAGGCGTTGGGCGGCTTTCGTCAAATTGCCCTGCATCTCCTCAATGACGCGCGCTAAAAGCACTCGCTCAAGTTCACCGACCGCACGTTCGTGGAGTCGGTCCTCTCCGTCAAAAAGTAGGCGGTTGACCAATTCCGGTATCGTAATGTCGGCGGATCGAGGACTCGAAACGAGAGCTGTTTGCGAAGTGCCTTGGATCTCATGCGGCAATGATTCAGGAAACAATACACTGCCCGAGGAATTGATTACGGCCGAGCGTATTACGCCCATCAATTCGCGAACATTCCCCGGCCACGGATAGGCCTCAAGCACGGCAAGAGCATCCGGTGCAATGGTTCGAACACTTGTTCCATGAATGGAATTGAACCGAAACAGAAAGTAATGCGCGAGTTCTGCAATATCCTCCCTACGCTCTCGAAGTGTGGGGACGCGAATCGAAATCGCTTTCAAACGAAAGTGAAGGTCCTTTCGGAACTTTCCTTGATCGGCGGCTTTTTCTAGATCGACGTTCGTCGCAGCCAGAACACGTACACTGACCTGGAGAGTCTCGTTTCCGCCGACTCGCTCAAACGATTGATCTTGGAGTACTCGCAACATTTTTGCCTGAAGTGCAGGGGACATTTCTCCGATTTCATCGAGAAAGATAGTACCCAAATGACATTGTTCAAATTTTCCAATCTTGCGGCGAGTTGCTCCCGTATAAGCACCAGCCTCGTGACCGAAGAGCTCGCTCTCCAAGAGTGAATCGGGAATCGCTGCGCAGTTTAGCGCCAAAAATGTCTGATTAGCTCGCTGGCTGTGCTGATAGAGGGCGCGAGCGACAAGTTCCTTTCCAACTCCGCTTTCACCTAAAATCAACACATTCACATCCTGAGCGGCATATCTACCGATCAATTTGCAAGCGTCTTGCATTACACGGCTGTGGCCAACGATCCGATCGCTGTCGTTCGTCACCTCGAATTGGGCAGGCGCGAGCATCAGATGAGCGGCCTCGAACGCTCGCTGGATCTGCTCAGTGAGTTTTTTGAGATCCAAAGGCTTTTGCAGATAGTCAAATGCTCCCTTGCTCATTGCCTGAAGCGCCAAGTCCGCCGAGCCAAATGCCGTAATGAAAAGCACTGGGCGTTTCGGATTCTCTTCTCGTAATTGCTGGAGTAGTTCGAGTCCGGTGCCGTCAGGGAGTTGGTAATCGACGACTACGACCTCGGGTTTCAAGTTACGGGCTCCTTCAAGTCCATCCTTGATCGTGTGAGCCGAAGAAACCTCGATCCCCTCATCGCGGAACGCCTCCGCGAATGAGTAACAGACACTTTCTTCATCATCAATAATCAGTAAGCGCATGAAGCTGAAATCCCTCGAGTCATTTCCACTACTCAGTTGCAAGAGGCAAGCGTAATTCAAGTTCAGCGCCGCCACACTTGCGGTTATGCGCCGAAATGGCGCCAGAATGTTGTTCGACGACTCGCTTGCAAATACTAAGGCCTAAACCCGTTCCTGTGACTTTGCTGCTCGAAAAAGGCGTAAATAGCGTCTCAAATGCGGAATCAGAAATTCCCGATCCCGAATCGGCGATCGTGACGTAAATGCTCTTGCCATTTCTCAAGTTTCTGATGTCGATCGTACCGCCCTGAGGCATGGCGTCGAGTGAATTGAGCAATAGGTTCACGAACACCCCTCGAAGTTGGCCCTCGTCGACATCGACTGATACATCCGAAAGCTTGATGCGCCGGATTTCGACTTGTTGTCGTGCAGCTCTTGCTTGGACTAATTCGACCGCACCGTTGATCATTTTCGATAGGGGAACAATGGTTCGTTTGAGAGTGGGCGGACGCGCAAAATCGAGCAATTCCTGTACGGTCTGCTCAAGCCGCTCTACCTCGCGATGCACAACTCGTAAACTCTCCATCGACATGGGGCGAGGGCGCGCGTCGCGCAATCCAGCTTCCACGAGCATCTTGATCGCGGTGAGCGGATTACGAATTTCGTGGGCGAGGCTCGCCGCAAGCTGACCAACTGCCGCTAACTGCTGATTGCGGATGGCGTCGCGTTGATGTTTGCCCAATTCCAAGACAATATCTTGAACGCGGCGAGTCAGATACTGCATCTGGGAATCTAGCTCATCGATCGACGCACTTGACGATACTTCAATATCAGCAATGCCGTCTGTGAGTTGACGAGCTGCGTCTCCGATTTGGATTTGCAGTCGCAAAAGCCGTTTGCCCATACGTCGCGCGAGATTGTATCCAACGGTTGCGGCGGCGAGCGGAGCAAGCAGACCAGTGCCTAAGAATATCCAATGCACGCGTTTGCTCCATATGGCCTCCTGATCAACCATCTGCTGCATGTAATCTTCATTCGCCTTGGCAAGTTTCCGGCAAGGTTCGACGACGAGATTAATTGGATGGCCGTCGACGACTTCGCGAAATGATTTCGGCGGGAACTGTCGTTTATAAGATTGGTTGATGCGATCCAACTCGATTTGAAACTTTCTAAACCCGTCAGAGATCTGATCAAGGATCACTTTCTCCTCTTCACTATTGCTAATCAGCGACGCATTGTGGAACCAGGTTGTGAATTCATCATGAGCTTTGTCAATTTCAGTGCGAGATTCGTCTTTACCATCAAGCAAGTACTCCAGGCTTGCGAATCGCATTCGGCGCACCGCATCTTCCATGCGACTTGCGGCTCGAACTGAAGCGACGTTTTGTGAGAGTAAATAGGAGAGATTTCGTCGAGCCCGATCGAGCTGCCAAAGACTAAAAATGCTTATAAATGCCAAGCATATTCCAACGAACATGGCGGGCGCCGTTACTTGCAGGACCAAGCGACGAAAGAGTTCGGCTTTGTTTTTTTTCGTTTGCAACGCCATGTCGAGGATCTCACTCTGGCATCGACATGCAACGACAATGCCGCGGAACAACGATGCGCGAAGTTGGAACAGTCCTAGCCGCCTTAGATTGTATCGGTCTGGCGAAGAGAAAGTCGCGGATTGTGAACTCTTAACTAAAGACCGGGAACGCAATAGGCTCTAGTATTGCGTTGATCCTCGCCATTAGCGCTTGAACGCGGCGCCGACGATACTTGTTACGAAATAAGCGCCCACTACCAACGCTGTTAGTCCGGCTACATAGCGCGGCCACGTTTTTGGCGTCGCAGGTTGACCATTGGTATCGGTGCCGAAGCCCCAGCGGATGTCTACTGCTCGGGAAACAAGGCAAATACAATATCCGACGATCAACGCGAGGTTCCAGTTGGTTAACCAGCCACCGCCAGTTTCGAACTTCTTAACCAAGCCCAAAAGGAGTACTGCTGGACCCACAAAAATCCATCCAAACCGATACATCAATTGTAGAAATGACGTGACTTCACGTGGTTTTTCATCCATAGTGCTCGAGACAACTCGCAGTTTGAACTTCGGTCATGGCTTAGGAGCTAATAGCAAACGCCGGACCAGTCTTGTGCTTCGCAAGTTGCGAGCAGCGGCGATGCGAAACACTACGGCGTTCCGCGCTATTTTTGACCGACTGCGCAAAAGTTGACCCGCAAAGGAGTTCGCCCGAACGCAATCTGACCAAGATGACGCCTAAGACCTCGCACGTAACTTGCGGCAAGGGCCGCGTATCAACGCCTTGTAACCCGCGCATCCAAGAGTGCTCGAGTAGCAAATAGGAAATCGGCGCCCGTTTTCCAGACAATTTACCTTATAGACTCGTCCGGAACCCGGTAGGCTGTTTTAGCCAAGTCAGGCACACTTGCAACGTCGCTAATAATCGAAATGGAATTTCGCGATGCCGATGAACGAGCAACAAAAAGCAAAAATGGAGACGTGGCTTTGCCCAATAGGGTTCAAAGGAACGTGTGCAAGCTGCGGTGCGTCAAGCTGGGCGGTAGGTGATTTAATTGCCTCACAGCTAATTGATGACCACAACGTGGGTATTGGTCACCCTTCAATTTCAATGGCGCAGCTGATTTGTGATAAATATTCCCATGCAATGCTATTTGCAGCTGCTCCGATCGGTCTTGCTAAATAGCGAAGCTGGCGGGGTTATGACCATACCTGAGGTGGCGCCGATTTCCAGGACACTGCTAGTGCTAAGGTTGTTTTAAGGACTGTAGTTCGAAGTGATGGGGGGAGAGGTATCCGAGGGAGGAGTGTCTTCTTTCG
>JBKJSI010000024.1:0-5178 GCA_046595915.1 Pirellulaceae bacterium | reverse complement strand
TGGCGATCCAAACCCAGTCTCGCATTCAACTCATCGAGCTCCCCAAGATCGAAATCGAAATGGACGAAGGCGTTGCCATCGCCAAGGCTCAGCGGCTCGATCTCCAAAATCAACTCGGCCTGGCAACCGATTCCTGGCGAAAAGTCTCCGTCGCCGCCAATGCCCTGCGCGGTGGCCTCAACGTCGTCGCGGGCGCGAATATTGGCACCGACCCGGGATCGAAAAATCCCTTTAATTTCTCAGCCCAAGCCAGCCAATACACTTTGGGCCTTGAGGTCGACGGCCCCCTCAATCGGATGGCCGAGCGCAACAACTATCGAGCGAGCCTGATCACCTATCAGCGCGCGAAACGTGCCTACGTAGCCCTCTCCGACAATATCGAATTTTCGATACGCCGCGATTTACGCACGCTAAATCAGCTTGAACTGAGTTTTGAAATTAGTCGACAGCAACTCTTAGCCGCCGCTCGACAATTGGAGAGCGCCCGACTCACGCTTTTAGGCCCAGCGAACCGTCGCTCCAATAATGACACCACCACCATCAATCTTTTGCAGGCGCTCGGAAATCTTTTGAACGCGCGGAACACGCTGGCCGCGAACTATATCAACTACGAGCAGCAACGCGTACAATTGCTGCTCGACTTGGAATCCTTACAACTCGACTCTCGCGGGTTTCCCACGGATGAATCCAATCGACTCTTTAGTCTCCCAATCGAAGGCGCCACCGACGGGCTCAACCCGCCGGAAGTCATCCCACCGGGTCGACCCGGGGATCCATCAGAACCCCTCGGGGAACCCGCCCAGTTCGACACCTTACCGGCGCCCTAATCGGTTGATCAAAGGTCTTTTTCGCGCGGGCATGTACCTCACCTTTGCCGTAGTTTGCACGGCCGCCGGGGTGGGTATTTGGCGCTACTTCGATGGCGACGTCATTCAAGACGATATCCTCACCGCAACCGCGACGCGTGGCGAACTCTTGATGACCGTCAGCGATGACGGCGAACTCGAAAGTGTCAAGTCCGATCAGGTTTCCTGCGAAGTCGAAGGCGGCGGCAAGATTGTTTCGATCCTCGCCGAAGGTGTGAAAGTAAAAAAAGGCGAACTTGTCGCGCAGCTCGATAGCGAAGCGATTCAAAAAGCAATCAACGCTCAGCAAGTGAAGTGGGAACAAGCCGAAGGCAAAGCCAAGACCACCGAAAGCGAGTTGGAAGTCCAAAAAAACAAAGCAGAGAGTGAAATAGCCAAAGCAGACCTTGCGCTGAAGCTCGCAGATATTGATTTCGAATCCTATGAAGTCGGTGAATATACAGTCGAGCACGACAAGCGAAAAAGCGCCCTGGAACTAGGCAATAAGGAACTCAAAGAAGCCGAAGACAATCTGGAGTTCACCAGAAACATGGTGAAGAAGGGCTTACAGCAGTCAGAGCAACTTCGCGCGATGGGCCTCAACTTGCTGGCGAAGGAATACGCCGTCAAGCAGATGGAGGCGGATTTGATGGTGCTTACGAAGTTCACCCGCAATCGCAAACAGGTAGAATTGAAAGCCAAAGCCAATGACGCGAAGCTCGAGCTCGAGCGCACCAAGAAGAGCCAAGAAGCCGCAACGCAAAAAGCCGAGAGCGAACTCGCCTCCGCCAAAAGCACCGCCGAAATCGAAAAGGTCGAGCTCGCTCGACTCAAGGCCCAACTCGATAAATGCAAAATCATCGCCACCAACGATGGCATCGTCATGTACGTCAACGCCCGCCGTTGGGACTCGCAATCCCAAATCCGCGCAGGCGCACAGCTGCATTTCCAACAACCGATCTTTTCAATTCCCGATCTCGATAACCTGCAAGTCAAAGTCAAAATCCACGAGTCAACGATCAAGCGCGTCCGCGCCGGCCAAGCGGCCACAATCCAGCTCAGCGCGCTCCCCGGAAAAATTCTCTCCGGCAAGGTGATCAAAGTCGGCACCGTCGCCGCCGACGACAATTGGGCCTCCAGCATCAAAGAATACGAAACCACCGTCACGATCGATAACTTGCCTAAGGACGCCGGACTGCGACCGGGCATGTCCGCCAATGTCAAAATCGCCCTTGGCACCGTCAAAGACGCCATCACCGCGCCGGTTCAAGCCATCTCCGAAGTCAATGGCAAGCATGTCTGTTACGTGATGAAAAAGGGCGTGATCGAATCGCGCGAAGTCGAGATCGGCGAAAGTAATGTGCAATTCATCGAAGTGAAAAAGGGCCTCGCGCCCGGCGAGTTTGTCGCCCTCGACGCACGCAAACGCGCTTCCGCCGCGATGAAAGCCGCAAAGCCCGAATCTTCACTCGCTCCTGTGGCATCGTCACCCGAAGCCACCGCCGCAGCAGAAACGCCTAAAGTAGAAACCCCACCCGCAGAACCTCCCGCCGCCACACCTGTGAGCGCTGCTCCGGCTTCAGCCACGCCAGTTACCGCCACCCCAGCCGCCGCTCCAGCAACAACAGCGACCACAACCGAGGCAGCTGCTCCCGTCACGACGACTAGCGCGACAAAATCCTAAGGCCCCTTTCGGTGCTCGTCCCCGTTCGACTTACCGGCGCTATTAAACTGGGCGTTCGCAGCCTGATCGCTTTTCCGCTGCGCACCTTTCTCACCACGCTCGGCATCGTCCTCGGCGTCGCCTCCGTCATCGTGATGCTCTCAATCGGCGAAGCCGCCCGCTATCAGGCCCTCAAGCAACTGGAAGACCTCGGCGCCTCCACGATCCTCCTCCGAAGCATGAAGCCGCTCGATGATCCCAATCAGCAAAACAATGTCGATATCATGTCCTACGGAATCGTTGATGATGACCTTCTCCGTATTCAAGGCGCGATTCCAACCGTCACATCGCTCGAGCCATTCCGCGAATTTCGAAAATCGGTTCGCCACAATCAGCATTCGCTCGATGTGCGCATCCTCGGAGTCAAACCCGAGTTCTTCAACCAAATGCGACTCGAAGTGGCCTTGGGCCGCGCCCTGGATGACGATGACGAAATCAAACTCGACAATGTAATCGTCCTAGGCGACTCCACAGCGGAGGTGCTCTTCCCCGCCGAAAACCCACTCGGCAAGACCGTGCAGATCGAAGACCTTTTTCGAAATCGCAGCTTCACCGTCGTCGGAGTGACCGAGCCCAAAACCCTCTCCACCGGTCAGGAAGGCGATGCAGTCGACCTCAGCCGAGCGGTGTTTATCCCCTTCGCAACCGACCGCGCCCGCTTCGGCAAAGAGATCATCACCATCCGCGCCGGCTCCTTTGCGATCGAACGCATCGAAATCAGCCAAGCGACGATTTCCGTATCCGATGTCAAGTTCGTCCCCAAAACTGCCAATGCCATCAAGTCGATGCTCGAGCAATTTCATCCTAAAAACGACGTAGCGATGATCGTTCCCTTTGAGCTTCTCCAAAAGGCCGAACAAACCCAGCGCCTTTTCACGATGATCCTCGGCGCGATCGCTGGCATCTCACTCGTGGTCGGCGGCATCGGCATCGCCAACATCATGCTCGCCACCGTCACCGAGCGCACCCGCGAAATTGGCGTCCGCCGCGCATTAGGAGCCAACCGCCGCGACATCGCCATGCAATTCCTCGTCGAAACTCTAATCCTCACCTGCGCCGGCGGCATCCTCGGCATCGGCCTCGGAGTAGGTCTCTCCGTGATCGTCTCCAAAGTACTGACACTCCCGCTCATCGTCCCTCTCTGGTCCCCTTTAGCCGCCTTCGCCGTATCAGTAATCGTCGGCCTAGTCTCCGGAGGCTACCCAGCCCAACGAGCCGCCAGAATGGACCCCGTCGAAGCACTACGGCATTCGGGGTAGCGGAGAGTGAGATACCACAGCGAGAATTCGAAAACACTGATCCAAATCAAAACTCGAATCCATTCTAAATCTGCATGGCTAAAGCGTCCCGGCCTTGAGTCGCTCGACACTCTCACAAAGCGGATAACTCTCCGTCGGCTCTGACAAAATATCCGCCAGCGTCGTACTCCGAAAAGCATCCTCCACGCTCGCCAAAGCCTGGTCCATCTTTTTATGTAGCGGGCAGAGATTGACACCGTGCGATTTAAGCCCCAGCGGACAGTGATGAATCCGAACAATCGGCTCGACCGAATTGACGACATCTAGAATCGTTAGCTCATTCGGCTTCTTAGCAAGACACACTCCGCCGCCCGCACCTCGCTTCGAAATGAGAATCCCCGAGCTACAAAGCCCCTGAATCACCTTTGACAGATAAGCCTTCGGAACGAGCGTCTTTGCGGCGATCTGCTCCGTCGTAAACGAGTTCGGCGCACCGTCCGCAAGGCAGATGACGGTTCGCAAGGCGTATCCGACGGTTTGCGAGAACATGTGGTTTTCCCGGCCTCGGAATTGTGGACCTTGACATCCAATATAGCCGATCCTAAGCTTTCGTGCGAATTGGATGAATTCATCCAATTCACCTGTGTCTTTCCCAGTAGGCGTGCTTGGAGAACAAGGAACTCACGATGCAAAAAATTGATGAAGAACGGCTAGAAACCGACCTTGGCTATCGGTTCGACTATCTTGCTAAGTTTATGGGGTTTGGAGAGGCCGATGTCGCCGCAGTCCACGGCGCTGCACCGTTCCTCGCTCCACTGGTCCCCGTCTTAGTGGACGCGGTCTACGACAAACTCAGCGGCTATGACGCGACCTGGCGTCACTTCCTCCCCAAACAATCGGGCTACGACGGCGATGCGCCCAAAAGCCTCGCCGAAGTCACGATGGACCATGAAATGATCAAGTTCCGCAAGGAACATTTGGGCCGCTATCTCGTGACGCTCGTCACCAAACCGTACGACGGCAAGATGGTTTCCTATCTCGATCGCGTCGGCAAAATGCACACGCCAAAACTCGGTTCGCAAGAACTCGACGTGCCGCTAGTGCAAATGAACGCACTTCTCGGTTTCGTCGCCGACGCTCTAACAAACGTCATTTTCGGCTTTGGACTCGAGCGAAAAACCGAAATCGCCACCGTCCGCGCTTTCGGAAAATTACTCTGGCTCCAAAACGATCTCATCAATCGACACTACCAAGAGTGTTCCGCACCAACTGAAAGCAGCCCCTGAATCGTGTGCTAGAGTTTAGCGGTTCCACCAAGGAAATCGCGGATGGCACAGCGTAAGATTTTGACGGTCGAGCAGAAAATTGCGAT
>JBKJSI010000845.1:0-9768 GCA_046595915.1 Pirellulaceae bacterium | reverse complement strand
GGAGGCGCTGCCGTGGAAGCCTAGGACGAGTGCGGCGCCGCTGGCGGGGGCGCTTGCGGGGATGTGGATTAGGTAGTCGCGGTCATGGCCGTTGTGGCGGAGGGTTCGCCAATGGTTGGAATTGGAGGGCGTGGGCATTGGTCTTGGGCCGGATCGCGTGGAGAATTTGAAGAATGGATTTTATGCTGCTTCGTTCGCTTTCCATAGGTCAGCAAAGCTCCATTTTGCGGGCGCATCTTTTGCGGATTGTATGATAGAATTTGATTATGGAACCTCTGCTCGATTCCGATACCGTTCACGCGCAGATCGACGAGCTCTTGTTGAGTGGCAAGGCGACGACCGCGCATGAAGCCGAAGAGCAATTTTTGGATGCTCATTTGGTCGAGCTCGCGCGTTTGGCGCTGGAGCTTGACGAGGAATCGTTTAAACGGCATGAGGCGGTGAAGCTCCTTTTCGCTCATGGAAGCCGGCCTTTTGAGGATTCGCTGTTATGAATGCGGATCATCGCGATTTGCTTGGAAAATGGCCTAGAATCTCCGCTTAGGCAAACCACGCTAAATCGCTACAATCGTGATCGCACAAGCGCTTTGCCAAAGTCATATTTTTGGGGCCTATCTGAGCCGTGTTTAGAAAACAAAACGGACTGAAGTAACCTTACAAGCGCGACTTTTCGCGCCGTTTTGTTTTCGAAACACAGCCACACACCAACTCTAGTTTTCAGATATGCCAATGCACAAACACATCGCAGGCGCCGAAGGAGAGAGTCTTGCCCAAAGTTGAAAAAGTTTACGTGATCGGCATGGGGGACGATGGCCTTGCGGGGCTTTCGCCGGCGGTGCGGCAGATTGTTGAGGCTGCTGATTTGCTGATTGGTCAGGATGCGTTGCTCGATTGCATTCCGAAGTCGAAGGCCGAGCGGCTTGAGCTGGGCAATGATCTTGATGGTGTTGTCGAGCGGATTCGCAAGCAGGAATCGGCGAAGATCGCGGTGCTTTCAATTGGCGATCCGCTTTTTTATGGCACGGCGCGGTACCTTTGCGATCGTATCGGAAAGGATCGCTTTGAAGTTTTGCCGCATGTGAGCAGTATGCAGCTGGCCTTTGCGCGGGTGAAGGAAAGCTGGGATGAGGCAGTGCTGACGAATCTGGCGTCGCAGCCGCTCGAACGCGTGATTGAGAAAATTCGCTCGGCGGAGAAGGTGGGGGCGTTTACGACAGATGCGATTTCGCCGTCGGTGTTGGCGAAGGCGCTGATTGATGCGCAGATCGATTATTTTACGGCTTATGTTTGCGAGAATCTTGGCTCGCGCGATGAGCGTGTTACTCAGGGTGAACTTGCTGAAATTGCGGCGATGGAATTTTCGCCGCTCAATGTCGTGATTTTGGTTCGCAAGCCAGATGTGCCTGATCGACCGACGACTGCGGCGGGCAAACGGTTATTTGGCAATTCGGATGCGGCGTTTTTGCAATCGCAGCCGAAGCATGGGCTGCTGACGCCGAGCGAGATTCGATCGATTGCGCTTTCGGAACTTGATCTTGGGCCGCGAAGTGTGGTTTGGGATGTGGGGGCGGGGAGCGGATCGGTGGCGATTGAGTGTGCTCAGATCGCGCGAGACGGAATGGTCTATGCGATTGAGATGGACCCGGAGGATCACGCGCTGATTAAGTCGAACGCGGAACAGTTTGCGGTGCGGAATCTTGCGCCTGTGCTGGGGATGGCTCCGGCGGTTTGGAAGGATTTGCCTGATCCGGACGCGGTTTTTATTGGCGGGACGGGGCGGAAGGTGCATGACATTGTGGCTGCGGCGATGCTGCGGCTTAAACCGGGCGGGCGAATTGTTGCCGCGATGGGGAGCATTGAAAATGTCGCCGAGGTTCACGAAGCTCTGCAAAGCGCTACCGGCGATGCGAAGGTTTGGCTGTTGCAATTTGCGCGGGGGAATTTTCAGCTGGGGAGCCTGCGATTTGAGTCGGTGAATCCGACGTTTTTGCTTTCGGCGGTGAAGCCTCGGCGGGAGACGCCGGCTTATGATGTTTAGGCTTCGGATTTTTCACCACGAAGACACGAAGGACACTAAGGAAATGCGGATGCGATCGCGAAAACACGAAAGTGCGAAAACGCGAAAGGGGTTTCTTTCGTCCTTTCGCGCGTTCGTGATGTGAAGTTGTACTTGTATTTCTTCGTGTTCATTGTGTCTTTGTGGTGAAATAAGTATGAGTGATGTAGAACGCCTCGATGTGATTGCTGTTGGCGCGCATCCTGATGATGTGGAGATTGCCTGCGGCGGGACGCTGGCGCGGCTGGTTGAGCAGGGGTATCGCGTTGGGATTATCGATTTGACCGATGGCGAGCCGACGCCCCTTTCGCCGGGGCCGCATGTTCGGCTGGCTGAGGCGAAGGCGGCGGCGGAGGTGCTTGGGGTTCAGTATCGTGAGACACTAGAACTGCCCAATCGGCGCCTTTTCGATACCTTTGACGCTCGAGTGCTTTTGGCGAAGCAGTTTCGCAAGCTCCGGCCGAAAGTCGTGATTGGGCTTGGGGAAAAAACTCCGCTGGCCTCGCCCGATCATTGGCAGGCGATGCAGATTACCGATGCTGCGGTTTTCTATTCGCGGTTGTCAAAGTGGGATGAGCATTTTGAGGGCCTGCCGGTGCATACGATTTCATCGCAGCTCTATTATCGGCTTGCTTGGGACGGGCACAGTCTTCCAGGTTCACCTTGTCAATTCGTCGTCGATATCAGCAAAACCATCGAAAGGAAAATCGCCGCGATCAAGCTCTATGCCACACAGTTCCCGCCGGCCAAAGTTGGGATTTTTGAACGCGTCGAAGCAGGCAATATGCTCGCTGGCGCATCGTGCGGTTATCGTTATGGCGAAGTCTTTTTTCACGCCAAGATGCTTGGTACGCGCGACCTAGGCGCGTTGCTTGAACTTGATAATCCGTCGCAATCGCCGGGAATTTGAAGGCAATGTATCTGAAGCTATTTCTTCATCATCGCGCCGATAATTCCCGCACACAGTCCGATCATCAGCAGCACGGCGATCGCAATGCCAATTGCCCCCGCGACCTTTGCCATCGAAGTTGGCGCCTGTCCTGTCGATTTGCCTGTCTGGCCATTGAGGACATATCGAAACAACTTGCCTTGATATTGATAGGCCATAATCCAGATCGGCAGCAGAATCGGTTCGCTCGTTAGATCCTTGAGGCGCACGTTCACTTTGACGTGCCGCGAGTTTCCTTGGATGTAGGTCGAGCAGAAGGTGCGTTCGAGTTCCTCGATTTGTGATCGCACCAGCGGCCTGGCGTATTTTCTTTGAACGCGGAACTGTTCGTAGATTGCGTTCTCGAGGTCGACCTTATCGGGGTCGACGCCTTGAGCGAGGTCGAATGGACAAATGGCTTGCGTCTCGGCGGGAGTTAACGCGCCGCTGGCTCCCACCAAAACATTTTCATAACTGCCTTGGTGCTTGCCCGAGACAGGATACCAACCGGAGTGCGTTGAAACCGGCGTCGCGCTGGTGTCGCCGGTCCAGTAGGTAAACGTCGTCGCCGAAAAGACCCAGTAAGGGACGAAAACAGGCGTCATCTTGGTGATAATCGCCGCTTTGGCCAAGTCACCCGGCCGCCAAAAGCCTTTGCCGAGCCATTGTCGCAGCGCGGTATCGGCTTCTGCTTCACGAATTGCAAAAGGAACGACCCAGCGGGGTTTGAGCGTATTCTGATCTTGTTCGCTGCGTAGCTTCTCAGAACCGCAGAAGGGGCAACGCAGTGCTTGTGCTCGGGCGTCATAACTCATCGCCGCGCCGCAGCCCTCGCAAGTGAAGTTATGCGTGGCCGTCGTTTGTACTAGCTTCGATGGCTTCACTTCCGAGCGAATCGGCGCTTCCGTGCCGCACTCGCTGCAAAACAGATCCTCTTCGTCGAGGTGTCCGCCGCAGATTTCGCATTTGATGAGGAGGTCAGTCATGGGGAAGCGTGTCTTATCTCGAACTGAGGGCCATGATTCCACCGACGATGAGCGCAATGAGGCCTAATCCGAGGCCGATCGCGATAAGAATTCGTGGAACCGAGATCGGCTTGTTGCCAAAGAGTTTTCCGGTCTGCCCATTGATGATCACGCGGAACGTTTTTCCGTGATAGCCATAGTGCAGCAGATAAATGGGTATGAACCAAAGATCAGAATTGATATGCGAAAACTGGGTGCCGACATGCAGCGAGCTATGCGTATCGCCGGGCTGAAACGCGGCGATATTCTGCCGCTCGCGTTTCTTGAATTCTTCTTGGCAAGTTACGAGTGCTTGATCTTTGTCGATTGAATATTCTTCCGAGATCCAGCCGGCTAGAAAATATGGCTCGTAACGTCGCGCCGCAGGCAATTGATAAGGCATAATCAAATCGGCTTCGCGTTGCGACAAGCCCTTGCTGCCCGAGACGAGGTAGCCGCTGTAGTAATGATGGTGCTCGCCTGAAAGGGGAAACCATTCCGTCTCTTGCACTTGCCTCGTGTGCGTCGTGGTTTTGCCTTTACTGTCTGTCGTGGTGTAGGTTTCGGTGCGATACCAGTGCATGCCGATGTTTGCTCGCCAACTGCTTTGAGCGAGCATCGAGAATGACCAGAACGGTAAATAAACACCTTTGAACTGATCGGTCGATGCTTTGATGACAAGGTCGCCCGGCCGAAACCAGTTGCCATCATGCAGCCACTTCTTGAATTTCTCTTTCGCCTGATCGGGCGTAAACGCAAAGCCAATCACAAACTCCGGCGGTTGCCGCTTCGATGCCGCTTGCTCGACGACCATTGTCGAATCGCAAAACGCGCACACATAACTCCGCTGATCAGGATCGATCGTGACTTCGGCGCCACAAGATTGGCACTGAATATGTCGCTGCGCCGGCATCGGTGGCTCGGTCACGATCTCGGCGGTAATCGGCGGAGGCTCGGCTGCGCCAGCCGACTGCACTTTGGCCGCGGCCGCGAAATTCAGATTCGGCGCACCGCAAGCTAAGCAGAAGCGATCGAGCGGCTCGACCGGAGAACCACAGGCTTCACAGGGCGCCCCACTCGGCGCCCGCGACTTCGGATCGATGAACTGAATCTCCTGCGCCGGCGACTCAGCGACAGGCGAAGCCTCGGTCATCATCGCGCTCGAAGCGGCCATGCGGAGATCGTCCAGGCGAAGCAAGGTAGAAATGCGAAGGCCGCATGATAATGGCGACCCGGTTGCATTCCAACTTGGCGAAGCGACGACCATCGCCAATCATCGCGCGGTATGCATTGAATCGCGCACGAAAAAAGCCGCCTCGATACGGGACGGCTTTTGGCAAACTTGCATTCGACTCATCGGTCCGCGCAGCAAGCTGTAGTGCAACTTGTTGCGCACGACCGCTCTTGCCGCGAGGGCTGACGACTATTCGTCGACCAGCGGCTTCTTCTTTTCAGTGATGCCGGGCAGCGTTGGGGCCAATTCGGCGTTCAATTCCTTGAACGGCTTCCACTCTTCCGGGAGGTTATCTTCATGGAAGATCGCCTCGACCGGGCATTCCGGAACGCACGCTTCGCAGTCAATGCATTCATCGGGGTGGATATAAAGGATTTGCTCCCCTTCGTAGAAGCACTCCACGGGACATACGACTACGCAGTCCGTGTATTTACAGCCAAAGCATGGCTGGGCCACAACGTGGGTCATTTCGTCATTCTCCTAACCGAGCGGTAAATCAGTGTGAAAGTGGCGCCGTTTTCCTGGCCGCTCGAAAATTATCGGCCAGTTAGCAGCGTTGATTGCTTGGAATCTGACTCAAGAAGCGGGATTTTTGATCGAAAACCTTTGTGCCATCGGCATTTAGAGGAAATCTAAACATCGTTGGCTTATTGAGAATCAATCTCAACTTCTAAAGCGCCAAAAAGAGCGAAAGTGGTTGCCTGCAAACGAGTTGCCGACAGCCAGCCCGCTTCTTTCCCGCGAATGGTAGGAGCGTAGCAGGGGAGTGTCAAGCAGGATGGCGGAGTAAGCGAAATAGGGAAGATTGCGAAGATGGCAGGGGTTTGTATTGCCGCTTTTGCGGGTGTTCCCTACGATGCAAGGAAGAGATTTAGGCGCTTTAAGGGATTGTAAAGGTCGAGATGCGAAACAGGAGTCGCTATTGCAGGGTTAGCATAGTAGATCCAAAAGACCTAGGTTCATCCGAGTCGGTTACAGAAGAGGGCAGGGTTTATGACGCTTACAGCCATCGATCGTGAACTTCTAGATCGCTGCCTCGCGCGAAAGCCCAGGTCGTGGGAAGACTTTGTCGATCGGTTCATCGGTCTCGTTCACCATGTCGTCGATCAGACGACGGAGTCTCGCTCACTCGAGTTGGCAACTGAAGACCGCGAAGACGTGATTGCGGAAGTCTTCTTAGCACTCATCCAAGACGATTTCTCCGTCCTGCGCCGTTTCCGAGGCGAATCGAGCCTCGCCACTTATCTGACCGTGATCTCTCGCCGAGTCGCCGTGAAAGAATTGCTCAAGCGGCGAATGCATCGCACCACGAGCGGCCCCGCCGAAGAATCGTCCGATGCCGACGTGTCGAACCGCTCTTCGCGGCACGTCGAGGAGCAAAAAGAGGAGCGTGAACAAGTGCAGCGCCTGCTGCAAACCCTCGATGGCATCGAAGCCGATCTCGTTCGCATGCGTTATCTCGATGGCATGAGCTACGGCGAAATCGAAGCCGCCTGTGGCGTCCCCGCCAACAGCATCGGCCCTACACTCTCGCGCGCCAAGGCTAAAATGCGCGAGGCAGGAAAGAAGTAACTCAAGCTTTTGCATTTAAAGAGATGAGCGTTAAGTTGCCTCAGAGCCGCCATTTTATGAGCGACACGGAGAGTTCGTGCGTGACTATGAATTGACGCCACACAGCGAACTGCTCCGCTATCTGAGTTCCTTACGAATGACCAACTTGAGTCCAGACCAAATCTCTGATACTGCACAAACTTTGATGTCCACATAGTCCATCGGCAACGCGACATCGCGGATGACATCTTCCGTGACATCGGTATTAACCTTCGCCGCCTTCTTGGGCCAAGAGACCCAGATTATCGCGTCTGGCTTGATTTTCTTTCGATAAGACTTAAGCGCCTTGGTGAGTTCACTTCTTGAAGTAGCGAAATGGTGAATCACGTCCGTCGACTTTGACGCCTTCTGAACGAATCGTATACCCTCTGGCAGTGGGTCGATCCATTTTTGATAGTCCACGGGTGCGTTGCCTAGGAACACTTCGCCATTGGATTTAAACCCAAGTTTCTTGGCGAGCGGCGTAGCGGAATAGCCGGGCATGGTTGTTCCACATGTGGACGGTTGGACGTTGACAACATTCGAGTAGAAAGATCAATGTGCGCTAATTGTCTCGCACTTCAATCCGGTCCAATCGCTCAATTGTAGAAAAAGTCAGAGATGCTTTCGCCGAGACTAGCCCCCATCTTGTCCACCCTTCGTGCAGCAGCAAGGGAACCAACCAACTAAACCAGGCATTGAGCTGATAAAATCGTTCCGACTCGCACCCAAATACAATCGCCGCGCCGGAGGCCACACGCAAGAGTAATGGCGACGCGAGCAGAATAAAACAGGCAATGGCCCACCGCTGATGGACTCGAAAGTTCCTTTTCCTCGCGAAATAGCCGGTTGCGGCGGCGCTGATGCCTGTCACAAGGGAAAGTGCCGCAAATCCAAGCCCGGAAATGGGGCCCGCAAAAGCTTGCCGGGACATAACCAAGCCGCTGGGGACGAGGGCGAAGAGTACTATCATTATCAAGGCTCTTCCGGCGTACCGATGCCAATGTCGTATCCTTGGTCGTCCCCCGGTGAGCAGTAAAAAAAGTCCCAAGAGTGTCGCTGGTGGTCCACTGATGATGTGAACATAGAACGCCACTCGATAAATGCCGACAAAGAATTCCTTGCGCCCCGTAAGGAACGCAGACTCATCAAAATTCGCCGGAAAGTACCACCAATATTCCGCCAAGATCGAATAGATCACCTTGAACAACAACAATATCCCCGCCAGCGCCACGAGCCAGCGGATTTTGGTCTGTCGATCGGTAGCGGAGATCGCCGTCATACTTTAACGAAGGATCGAGTCGCCTCGAAGCAATGGGTTGGGCTTAGTGCAAGTATATCTGTACGATGTCTATGTCTGTAACACGTCGCGAAGGCTTCAGCTATTTCCACGGTGAATCTGATCTTCTCGCGGGTTAACATCGTGACGTCACAGCCGAGTTCAGCATGACTACAATAGTCGTCGTCTCGTCACCTTGATATCTCGAACCTGTAAAGCCAATCGAAAGTCGTTCCACTATGCACTCACCCAATCGCCGTCAATTTAGTCAAGCCATGATTGCAGGAGGTGTACTTGCTGCGGCGCCGCTCTTGAGCGCCAACACCCAAAGTCCTGTTTCAAGCCGCAAAATGACTCTCGCACTGACACCAGGGTCGATGGGTGTCCAAGTTAGCAGCCAAAAAGAGATCATTGAGCTCGCATCCAAGTATGGATTTGAATCAATCGAGCCTCTAGGCGAAGAGCTTGCTCGGGCAACATCTGCCCAACTCGATGAGTTAAAGGCAACGATGCTGGCGAAAAAGCTAAGTTGGGCCGCTGCCGGACTTTCAGTCGACTTTCGCGGCGATGAAGCCAAATTCGCTGCTGGACTGAAATCGCTGCCTGCGATCGCTGCCGGACTCAAACGCGCAGGCGCGGAACGCGTCGGCACCTGGTTAATGCCCACCCACGATCAATTAACTTACCGCCAGAATTTTTCGAGGCATGCCGCGCGCCTTCGCGCTGCCGCCACTGTGCTCAAGGACCATGGCTTGCGACTTGGCCTTGAGTATGTGGGCACGCAATCGCTGCTCATTCGAGGAAAATATCCCTTCCTGCACACTATGGCGGAGACCAAGGAACTCATCAGCGAAATCGGTACAGGTAACGTCGGCTTCATTCTCGACACATGGCATTGGTGGACCGCAGGCGACACTGAAGCCGACATCCTTTCGCTCAAGCATGAGGATGTTGTCTCAGTCGATTTGAACGATGCGCCGACCGGCATCAAAAGAGAATTGCAGCAAGATAACCAGCGCGAATTGCCCGCCGCGACGGGAGTCATCGATGCCAAGGTTTTCTTGAATGCACTGCGAATAATTGGCTATGATGGTCCAGTTCGTCCCGAGCCCTTCAACAAGGTCCTCAATGACATGGACAACGATACCGCCTGCGAAGCGACCATTGCAGCAATGAAAAAGGCTTTCGCGCTATAGGACTCGTTGCCATATCGGGATGAAGTTTCGGGAGGACGACGCTCATTTGCTTTAACGCAACTTCCAGCCTATTAGCTGCTGGCTGCGCCTATGGTGCAGCGGCTTACCTCTTACGGCGAAAGCATCCGCGACTCCGTTGGGGCGCTGTCGCATTGATGGGCATCACCGCGATGCAATGGACTGAAGGCGCACTCTGGGTCGATGGCCCGAAACCACACGGGATCGTTAATCAAGTAATTACAGTTCTCTTTATTCCTTTAGCACTTGTCGCGCAGCCATGGGGGCCGCTCTTAGGGTCGGCATTTGCGATCCCTCTCCAAGGTCGCCGTTTGCCATTCTTCTTGTTATTACTACTAGGACTAACGATCGTCATCGCTGCGCGCGTCATCTATCAGCCGACTCATTCGCAGGTCACGCCTCATGGGCACCTCAACTGGTGGTCGCCGCAAAATCCGCCCCAATTTTCGGCCTGGGCTTATGG
>JBKJSI010000531.1:0-3151 GCA_046595915.1 Pirellulaceae bacterium | reverse complement strand
CTTGAGTCCGAAGGAATCGAAGGCACGATCGAACTACTTGAGTCAATCCATCGCCGCAAGACCGGAGCCATGTTCGTCGTCTCGCTGCGACTCGGCGGCCTGATCGGCGAAGCAACTCCTGAGCAACTCGAAGCACTGACGACCTACGGCGAAACCGTCGGCCTCGCCTTTCAAATCGTCGATGACCTCCTCGATTGCGAAGTCTCGACCGAAGAGATGGGCAAGCGAACGCAAAAAGACGCGCAGAAGGGAAAGCTCACCTTCCCGCGACTCCTCGGCGTAGCCGAAAGTCGCTGGCGCGCAGAACAATTGATCGATCAAGGAATCACCGCTCTTGCCCCGCTCGGACGCGGCGGAGAGCGACTCGCAGACCTCGCGAAATACATCTTAGAAAGGAAGCGGTAACGTGACCCACCCGCTTTTAGAAAACTTAGTTTCGCCCAAGCAGCTGCAAACCATGACGGTGAGCGAGCTCGAAAAACTTGGCAATGAAATCCGCGATGTGCTATGCAACTTACTGGCAATTCGCACGGCCCACTTCGCGTCGAATCTCGGCGTCGTCGAGCTCTGCCTCGCGCTGCATAGCTGCTTTGATTTCAGCCAAGATCGCCTGATCTGGGACACCGGCCACCAGATCTATCCCCACAAACTCATCACCGGTCGCTACAAAAATTTCGCCTCGATCCGCACCAAAGGCGGCCTGATGGGTTTCCCCAACCCGCATGAGAGCGATTACGACCTCTTCATGACGGGCCACGCTGGCTGCAGTGTCTCCACCGCGCTCGGCCTCCGCAGCGGCGACTCCCTCATGGGTGCGAAGAACCGCCACAGCGTCGCGGTGATCGGCGACGGCGCCTTCCCCAGCGGCATCGTCTACGAAGCCCTTAACAACGCCGGCGGCCTCAAAGAAAAACTGCTGATCATTCTCAATGACAACAAGATGTCGATCTGCCCACGCCTCGGCGGCATGGCCGACTACCTCGATCGCCTCCGCACCAATCCCTTCTACACCGGTCTCAAAACCGAAGTGCAGCGCGTACTCAACAAGGTGCCCCTTTTCGGTGATCCCGCCGAGCGTCTCCTCGCGCAAGTAAAAGAAGGCGTCAAAGCCGGCCTGCATGGCGGCATGTTTTTCGAAGACCTCGGCCTCCGCTACATCGGCCCGATCGATGGCCACAACGTCGGCCTTTTGAAAAAATACCTCGAAATGGTTAAGAAGCAGGATGGCCCGGTGCTGCTCCATATCGTCACCGAAAAGGGCCACGGCTTTGAGCCCGCCGCCGCCGATCCGGTCTTCTTCCATGCCCCACCTGCCTTCGTGAAGGAAGGCGAAAAAGCGGTGCCGAAGAAATCCACCGCCGCCAAGACTTACACGCACTGCGCCAGCGAAGCGATTCGACAACAACTCGCCAAAAATCCCAAGGTCACGGTGCTCACCGCCGCGATGTGCCAAGGGAACAAACTCGAAACGGTCCGCGAAGAATTTCCAACCCGCTTCTTCGACACCGGCATCTGTGAGTCGCACGCTGTCGCGTTCGCTGCGGGCCAAGCCAAAGCTGGCATGCGCCCGATCGTCGACATCTACAGCACCTTCCTCCAGCGCAGTTTCGATCAAGTCTTCCAAGAAGTCGCCCTGCAAAATCTTCCCGTAACCTTCATGCTAGACCGCGGCGGACTCGCAGGCCCCGATGGCCCCACGCACCACGGCGCCTTCGACCTCGCCTACATGCGCATCTTCCCCAACATGGTGATCATGGCCCCCGGCGACGATCACGACGTCGAAGCGATGCTCGAATTCTCGCTCAGCCATTCCTCCCCCTGCGCGGTCCGCTATCCGCGGGCAAATGTCTTTCATCTGGACACGCCCCGAGCGCCAATCGAGCTTGGCAAAGCGGAAGTCCTCCATTGGAGCCACGAAGGCGTAATCCTCTGCGGCGGCGCATTGCTGCCCGACTGCATCGAAGCCGCCCAGCGATTGAAAGAGGAAGGCATCGATGTCGGCATCGTTAACATGCGTTTTGTGAAGCCGATCGACAAAGAACTCGTCGCCCGCGCCTTCCGCGAATGCCATTTTGTGGTCACGGTAGAAGAAGGCTGCTTGAACGGCGGTTTCGGCTCCGCCGTCCTGGAAGCCGCCGAAGAACTAGGAGTTCTAGCGCCGAAGATCAAACGCCTAGGCATCCCCGATCGCTTTATCGAACATGGCGAACGCGGCGAACTCCTCGCCGACTGCGGCATCGACGCCAAAAACATCGCCAAATCATGCCGAGAAATGTTCTCAAAACAACCAGAACCAAGCAGCCTCTAAAGTAGTCGACGCGCTTTGCGGTGAAGTAAAACTTCGCGACCCTAAAAGGCTAGCCATCCGAAATTCCGGGCTGAAGGCCCGGTTCTGTCAGCCCAGGCCAAAGCGGTACTCCGCGCCGGCCTGGGATCGATGCGCCACCAAAAGACCCAAAGGGCTGAAGGCCCGTCTCATCCAGTTTCTCACACATCCGCAGACTCAGTGACCTTAGTTGGCGCGAGTTTCGCCCACGGCGTATCATGCGGGGCATCTGGTACTCGACGGGTATCTCTAAGCTTCTTTGCGCAGCGCCAAATCGATGTCTACTGAACCTCTCGACTCACTGCCTTTAACGTCACCCCTCGCTTATTCAACCAACGATCCCTTAGCTAGTGAACTGACCGCGATCGCGGCATGGGTTGAAGATGCGGCCGCCACACCCCACTTGTACTATCGCGACGTCGAGCTGAAGTCGGTTCCCAGCGGAAGAGTAATTCTAGAAGGCGACGCCGAGCAAGCCAGGAAGTACGTTCTTGCTGCCGTGCGACATGTCCAGCATTGGGACGAACGAGTTGAATCGCTTCGCAATCCAAACGGCCAATACGATCACATGGCTCATGCGCAACCTGCTTGGAGCCTCGTTTGGGGTAGGCGTGGTCATGCATGTATGGTGCTCAAGTCACTCTTGAAACGAAACCTGCCCCTTCAGAAAGCCGACCTGCAGTTACTCTTGGAATGGCCAATTGCGGCCAATTCGGCCAACCTTTATTTCTATCCACTGAGTTTTATTGCGAAGTCAATCGAACGCTACGGAAAAGTGAACACGATTGTCGAGGAGTTGAACGCCGCCATTGGGAAATTCGCAGC
>JBKJSI010000460.1:0-6278 GCA_046595915.1 Pirellulaceae bacterium | reverse complement strand
ATAGTAAGTCGAAATCGCATTGGTATGAATGCCGACGCCATCTTGGGCGCCGGTCGAGAGACCAAAACTCCGAACCGCGTTTCCGGCGTCGATATGAAACGTCTGAATGCCGCTGGTGCCGTCGACATTCGTTTGAGCTCCAGTGACAGGGTCGATAATCAAGAAAATACTGCTGTTATCGTCATTGGTGGGCAATAAGCCTTCGACCGTTCGATTATTAAAGGCAAGGATGCGGCCCGCCGCATCGAGCGTCATATCCTCGTAATCAAACCCGCCGCCATTGCCGCTCATCACAGTTTTGATATTACCGGTGAAGGCATCAATGGTGTTGAGATTGGTCTGTCCTCCCCCGCCGCGGGAAGTCGAGAACATCACCAAATCGCCCAGCGTATAGGGCACGATCGAATCATAGGTGCCGCGCACCGTATCCGTCTTGCGATCGAACAGAATCGGCGTCTTCGAGAAGCCCGCAGTCGTCGTTTGGGGCAAGCGATTGCCAAATGGATCGAGAGTGAGATGGTCTTCGGCGATCCGCATCGAAGAGTTGACCGGCTCACGACGAAGGATCTTTTGAGTTTCATCAAGAACCTTAACGAAGTTCTGCTGCAAAACCGCCGGAATTTGCTGCGTGGAAGCAACAGCGATGAAGTAGCGACCCTCCGGTAATTCAATCGGGCCAATCGACGCATCCTTGGTGCCAAAGGTGCCGCGGGTGCTGTCGTACTGAGTCAAGCTCGTGGCAGGCGCGGGACGGTCTCCGGCGTTGTTACTGTCTTGACCCATGTAGACCAGCGCGCCTTGCGCGTTGAACACATAAGCCGAGAAATTGCCACGGCCTAGACCGTCGGCATAGTCGAGATCAATCGTGGTGGCATAGTGTTCGGGGGTTAGATCGGTGTGCCCTGGAATATCTTCGATGCCGGTGTACTGCACATCGAACGAATACCAGTCAACGTCGTTGCCATCGGTGATGGCGCCAGAAATCGCGATTGCACCGCGATCTTGAGCTCCCATGTTCCCCACGAACTGGGAATTGATGCGGGTATTGTTATCCGCTGTCGATTCCGCGGTTTCGCCGGTCAGCGGCGAATGCGTCGGTTGCCCAAGCACTTGGATACCGTTGGTGGCAAACCGGATGTCCGCATAACGCACTGTCGTTCCAGGAACTTCATCGACTTCGCCAAGCCGAATCTGGAACTGGTAGGCCCCGCTGGTGAGGCCGCCCACCGGATCGTCATTGAGGGCAAACGGAGTTGGAGCACTGCGAATGCGAACGTAATAGGTATTGGTCGTTCCGGAAGGGCCGGGCAATACGACGCTCAGACCCGCATCGCGCGGATTCATAGTGTACAAGTCATCGACAAAGTTAGTCGACTTCTGCAGACCGCCAGTTTGAATCAACCGGTCATATTTATAGAGCGACTCGAGCTGATCGCCTTCCGCTTCCGAATTGTTCGACCGCGCGATCACGATGCCGTTAACATCGACTAGCTCAATGATCGAATCCAGCGATTGCGTGGTGCGATCCATATCGAGCCAAACTTGAGTGCCAGCGTTCGCCTTGAAGCTGTACACGTCAACGTCATTGACTTGGCTCAAATAGCCATGGACTTCGAACCCAAGTCGGCGGTTTTCATCGCCCGACTTTTCATTCGGCGCGAGGTTGCCAACGAGCTGTGCCTTGTCAGGGATCGCGTTATTACCGGGAGCCACTGCCGTGCTCGGCTCCGATTCCTGCACCGTGATCACATTGCGATCATTGGCGAACTCACCGATCTTGATGCCGCGCCAGTCGCCAGGACCAGCCTTCCTGCCCGGATCGGTTGCGATAAGGTCAAGGAACGAGGTGATCTTCGCGTTCCGCGAAGTCGGATTGACCGTCCATTTGAATGCAGTCGTAACGTCCGCAAGCCCGTTGACCTGACCCAATACCGGATCGTTGAAGGCAGGCAAATTGGTCGTATTGATGTTGCCGGCAATCGTATAGGTGGTGCCGGGGCCGGGAATCGCTTGCTTTAAATTGCTAAAGGAATTCGCAGTCCAACCCACATAGGTCGCATTTACGAGGCCCGCGCTCGGTTTGAACACACCACCCTGAGCAAAACCAATGCGTTCAGCATTGTCGAGAGTGTAGGCTCGGAAATCGTCTTCGCCGGGTGTTCCGGTTCGGTACAGGATGTCGTCGCCGACAAGAAGCACATCTTCATCGAGATAGTTGATGAAGCTCAATGCGCCAAGGTTGGCATCCGAATCGAGCGTGAGTTCGTTATAAACCCGCGCTTCGCCGTTGTTCAAATAGGAATCAACCTGCCAGCGAACTAACCCGTTGTCGCCTTGGAAGGTGCCTTTGCTAACAACGTGATCCGGCGACACGAGCGTCGGTTGCTGGGTAATCGTCGTTCCGCGCAGTTCAAACGCACCGCCATTCGCTCCAGTGTCGATGAAATTGAGGAAATCGAAGATCACATCTTCATTAACGAAAAGCTGGTTCTTACCTTGGGCGGTAATACCACCGCCTGTTCCGTTATTTACCGCGAATCCGCTGGACCCACCAACGTCAACCTTGAAAGAGAACTGACCCGGAATCGTTGGCGAAACGTCATTGTCAATGAGTAAGCCGCGATTCACTTCACCAATCGTAGGAAGCAAGCCTTGGCTGCCTTTGCTATCGCCATTCGTATCGAGCTGAGGCTGGCCATTGGGCATGTAACCCGCCCCAACCGAGTCATCGCTCAGCGAGGTCATGATCACCGGATAACCAGGCAGACCGATCACGCTAAGCCGACCGCCAATGCGATCAGAGATATCAAGCTCGGTGCCATTCGCGGTAATGCCCGCCGTGGCGCCTTCCGATTTCACGACCAAGCTTTCAGTCGGATTGCTACGCAGCGTCAAACCACCGTAGTTGTGGAAATCAGGCGCAATAATTTCTTCGTGCAGAATATGCACGATGTCGGTATCGTCCCACGTGCTTTCCGTGGTCAACACGCCGCCGCGGATTTCCATGCCGTTGAGGCCGTTATCCTGCAGTCGGTTGAGTCGAACGAGTGGTCCCTGATTGTCGCCATAGAGCGGATTGAGTTCCACCAATCCGGTGGAGCGACCGACATCCGCGTTGAGAAACCCATTGAGTGAGTTTGCATTGATATTGATGACCGAACCGCCGTTCCCTCGGAACGTGTTCGCCATGATGATCGGCTGCGAGCCGCGTACAAAAATCGTGGCCGGGGCGTTGAACCCGCGCCCGTGGCGATCAGCTGGAGCGTCTCCGCCGGTTCCGTCCGCGTTGTTGCGGAAGAGCGAATCGGTAACGCGTGCAGTAGACGAACTAATTTCAAGCACGTTGAACGCAGTGAAGTTGCCCTCCACCGCGAAGATCCCGCCGCCATACTGAAATACGGCGTTGTCAATGCTCGCCGAAGCGTAAGGGCCGACGAAGACGCCCAGCCAATCTCCCGCTTGCGCAGGCACATTGCTCGGGCTTTTAGAAGTTTCAAATGTTCCACCTGCTCCATACGTCTTGTCAAGAATCGACGTAAAGATCACCTCATTGCCCGGCGTCGCTTCCGCGATCAGCTGACCACCCATCGTCGCTTCGATTCGACCGCTATCGAGCTTAATGACAATGTTCTTATCGATGGCAAGGCGCGCATCGAGTCGCGACTCGAGCACATCTTTTCCATTTACATCGACTCCGACTTTGACAGGCCCACCAGCAGTGCCGCGAATCTGTAGCGATTTTTGCTGCACGATATGAACAATGTCGGCGTCATCGAAACGCGCCTGAACCGTGATGCCGTCAAAACTTCCATCGGTCTCGGTGGTGATTCGCACTAACACGCCGTTGAGCGTGTTATTGATGACCGTGTTGCGATGCATATCGGGACCGACACGGTCGTAATCCGACGTGTAAGCAATCCCTTGGTATCGCGGAGCGTTGAAATTCGTTTCTTCAAAGCTATTCGGATTCGCCGAGATGGCCGCAACCGCGGTGAACTGAATGTTGTTCCAAGAAACCTCGGGCCGTGCATCGTACGTCTGCACCGCCGCAACGTTTTGCGGGACCGAACCGACGCTCACCGAACCACCGCCGTAACGGAAATTCACATTGTTGACATAGTTCAGGAAGATGCCCTGATTCTCATAGTTGAATCTTCCCGCCGCGTTGTCCTTGTCATTTCGATAAAGAATGCCGCCCCAATCGCCCTGGGCGGGTGTCGTCGGCAATGGATCGGTATCAATACCGGTGGCCTGATCGCCCCACGAAGTCATGTAAACCGGTGCGCTTGGTTTACCAAGCACCTGAAATGCAGCTCCGCTCTTATCCACAGTTGCGGAAGTGCTTCCCACGACGACTGCCGATCGGCGCATTTTCAAGATGGCGCCCGCTTCGACCATCACAGTGACGCCCTTGGGCACTTGCAAGCTGTCACCATCCGGCAACGCCGCGCCAAAGGTATTGAAGCCAATTTCATAAGGACGGTTGTCACCAAGCGTTGCCAAGTTATTGTCGGCGCCGCCGTTTCCAACGATGCGCACGATCTTCCCAGGCGTCGCTGCGGCAAGTGCGTCTTTGATGAACTTAAATGGCGAAACGAGTGTTCCATTGCCAGGCGCCGTGGCGTTCTTGTCGACAATCAATACTTGGTTCGTCGCTGGCAATGGCGTAACCGCGGCAGCGCGGAACCAGAAGTTGTAAGCGCCACCCTGAGTTCCATCCGCATCGCCATCCAAAGCAACCTTGCGGTCCTTGTCCACAAGCTGCTGAGCCTGAGTCAAGTCTGGCTTGAAGTTGATCTTCAGGTCGTAAGCGCCAGCCGATTTGCCGCCGATACCGGTGTCGTTGATCGTCGGGTCGTATTGATTGTTGCCCGATGCGCTCACGCCGATGTAGTAAGTGCCCGGCTCCAAGCGCAATTCGATAAACGAATCTTTGCTGTAGTAATCATCGTTGCGAGAAATGAGGACTCGCTTGCCCGTCGCATCCTCTTTGTAAAGATTGAGGTTTGTGTTGAGGAGGCTCGAGTTGAGCCGCTCCGCCAACGTTTCGGCAGTAAAGGTACCCGCCTGGGTGACGTTGAACTTATAGAGATCGATATCGATCGAATCTGGGCGATAGAGCCGCTGCAAATTGACGATGTCTTGATCGCCGGGGAACACTTGCTCGAGTTGGGTATTGGTCGTGAGGCCATTAGGATTATTCCCCATGATCGTGCCCAGAGGCATGTCATAGGTGTACTCGAGGCCAACCGCGCGGCCGATTTCTTTCATCGCCTCCCGGAACCAGTTGCCTCCAAACGAGTCATCCCAGTCGGGCTCGCCCTTGTCCATGATCACCAGCTGCGTGCCATCCGCGAGACGGAAGTACTCGCCTTTCACGCCGCCGGCGCCGGTCAAAATATCGCCGCGGCCCACCGTCAAATCGCCTGTGGCAACGGTGATGCCTTCGCTGGCCGTTTCAATAAACTGAATGCCAGCCACGCGCGAGAAGATCTCGAAGATCTCGCGAGTGCGGATTTTCTCTTTGTCCGTGATTTCGTTGAGATAAGGCGAAGTCGGGTTCTGAAATCCAAGCACGGTCTTGAAGTTGTACTTAATAACCGTAGGACCGCTCGTCGTATCGGGCGTGATATTGTCGATCGACGTATTGATGCCCTGGTCGTTGCCTTCTTCAATCGCGGGATTGCCAAGATAGTTATGCACATCGCGATTGCCCGGCATGGCGCTGCCGCCCGGGAATTGCAACGCATAAGCCTGTGGGTCAATGATCGACGACAGAATCTGACTTTGATTCGTCAGCGTGCCGATATTCAAAGCGCCGGCATAACTCGAACCGGGATCATTGAGGACATTGGTCGGCAACGGCGGAAGTGGCTTCGATTCGTTGTTGCCAATGCGCAGCCGGAAAGTACCTGGCCCAGAGCCCAGTTGATCGAGCGGAGCGGCAAAGGTGAGAAGAACCTTGTTCTGAGCCGGCGTATAAAGCACGCCCGTTGGCAGATAGAGCTGATCGTCGGTATTGGTTGCTGTATTGCCCGTGAAATAGAGCTGATAGAAGCCCGGAGTTTGCGCGGAAGCGAGATCGAGTTCGTCTGAATTGAAATAGACCTCGATTTGCCGACGCTCGTCGGTGTCCCGCCATTGAAGCTGACCACCCGCAGTGCGGACGATCGGTTGAGGCACGATCGCGGTTACTAGCGCGCCAAGATCCAATTCAAAATTAAGTGAGGTGCTGACGCCGTTGTTGTAAGCATCGCCATTGGTGTTCCGCAGTGGCG
>JBKJSI010000568.1:0-11608 GCA_046595915.1 Pirellulaceae bacterium | reverse complement strand
TACGAGTGGTCCCAATCTGCCGCATTTTCTGCAGTGGGCTAATAGGAAATTTGCTGAAACAACGCACAACGCTAAGCCGTAGGGGACTTGCGGTCCTACTGCACCCGGGTTGGAGATGTTGGGGAATTGCTGATGGCTCGCACTTCTGCTTTCACTTTTGCTCTTGCGATGGTTATTGAATTCGCGACTAGCGTTGTTGCGAAAGATTATCAAGTCGCTAGCGATTTGGAGTTTGCTCGTGCTTTGGCCGATGCTAAGGCGGGTGATTGCATCTTTCTTGCGCCTGGGAGATATAAAGGCGGGCGCTCTCGCGCTGACCTTGCTGGGACGAAGGAAGCGCCGATGCTCATTGCGGGCGCCGATCCCAAGAATCGGCCGATGATTGTTGGCGGAACGAGTGGCTTGCATCTTCGCTCGCCGGCTCATCTTGAAATTCGCGATCTCATTTTCGATGGGGCGACGGGGAATGGTCTCAATATCGATGATGGTGGGATGGCGGAGAAACCAGGGCATGATCTTCGGCTAACGAATCTGCTTATCACCAATGTTGGTCCGCGGGGCAATTGTGATGGGCTGAAGCTATCTGGCGTCGATCGTTTTCAGATTGAGAACTGTCGCTTCGAGAAGTGGGGTAACAGCGGGTCGGCGATCGATATGGTTGGCTGTCACGCAGGCGTCGTCCAAAGTTGTAGCTTCACTGATGCAACTGGGCAGCAAGCTAATGGCGTTCAAACCAAAGGGGGCAGCAGCGAGGTCACGATCCGTCATTGCCGGTTTCAGAACTGCGGCGGGCGGGGCGTTAATGCTGGTGGGAGCACGGGGGCCGATTATTTTCGCCCCAAGGCCGCGGCGCACGAAGCCAAGAATATCACCATTGAAGATTGCACTTTTCTGGGGAGTGATGCGGCGATTGCGTTCGTTGGCGTCGATGGGGCGATCGCTCGGCATAACACGATTTATTGTCCTGGGCGGTGGGCGATTCGCATTCTTCAGGAAAACACGGAGTCGCGCCTCGCCAAGTGCGGGAATGTGAGGTTCGAAAACAATCTGATTGCTTTTCGCGCTAGCGAGGTCTCCACGGCGGTGAATATCGGCCCCAACACTGCGGCAAAGACTTTCTATTTCGCTGGCAACGTTTGGAGTTGCATCGATCGTCCCGGCGATGCGAAACGAATCGTGCGCACTCCCTCGACGGAAGCGGATGGCGATTACGATTTCGCGGCGCGTTTCAAAGACGCCGAGAAGGGCGATCTGTCGGTCCTTCAGCCTGTCTCTCGTCACGCTGGAGTTCGATAGACCTTAGGCATTGTTGAGTTGGTGATTCACGTAGGTCTGAAAAATCAGGAACGTGAGTCCAAAGATTCCCCACATCGCGGTGAAGAAGACGCCGATCCATAATCCAATTTTCAGCCAGACGATTGCATCTTCAAATTCGCCTGCGAGTTTGCCATTGGGCGAAAATGCATTCGGATAGCGGAGTTCCTCGAAGGTGTTGCGGAGTTGCTTCCATTGATAGAGGCGATAGGCATAGAGTGGCAGGAGGAACGGACCCAAGGGTTGGCAGAAGCAGAGGGCGAGTAGTCCCGCGACCCAAACATAGCTTGCATCACTGACGATGTTCTCGGCCTCTTTGATGGCGCCATTGGTCAGGTCAAATTCAGGAAGGCCTTTTTTCACCTCGCGAATTTCTGAGGCTTCTTCGCGCGGCGAAGCATAGAGATTTCGGCTGACTCGCGGCGGCTCGCCGTGTTCGGTTTGAAGTCGTTGTCCAAGCTTGCGGTGGTACCCGCAAGCGACACAAAGCACTGCCTCTTGGCCAATCAGAGCTCCGCATGAGGGACAGCGATCAAGCGATGTCAGCTTGCTGGGGAGTTCGCTGGTCATTGAAATTTTGCTTGTCGCTTGTAAGGCAAACAGTGAGAGCGTTAACCGAGCCGTGTTTCGAAATCAAACGGACCGAAACGATCTCGGAGGCGCGGATTCTGGAAGCGTTTTGTCTTCACACCGACAAAGCTACACCAGCGCGGCTTGGACCGATTCGCGTGGCGGCAAGCCCCCGCGGGCTGGCAGCGCGACTGCTAGGCAGCCCGATCAAATGCCCTTAGTTCGCGGCGCTTGCGGCGGGGAAACCAACCTTCTCCGAGCACGGAGAGGGCGACTCGGTCTTCGAGGTTTGGCCGGAAGACGGTTAGGAGCAGCAACGGCAGGTACCAAGCCATGTAGAGGCCGCCTCCGAACCCGTGCCAGAATTGGGTGCCGACCATGACTGCGCCGGTGCAACTGAGGAGTGTTCCTAGATTTTTTTGCGCTGGCCAGAGGGCCATGGAAATACTAAGGACGAGGAACGCCGTGATTACCGGCAGGCGATAAAGCGGATCCCAGCCGAGGCTCCAAATGCCTTCAAGGTCAGTCATCTTGGGCGCCCAGACGCCGAACATCGCTTGAATCGAAAGCCAAAACTCATTCATGTTGCGTGAGAAGAAGAAAAGGGCCAGCACGCAGGTAACGAGCGAGTAGCTGAGGCCGCTGACAAATCGCATCAGGCCGCGCGGCCAGTAAAAACTGAGCCAAAGCGGGAGCAAAAAGAGTGGGTAATAAACGACGCCCGCCGCGAGGCCGAGCAGGATGCCGGCGATCGTTGGTTGGCGATAGCAGGCGACCGCCCAAATGAGCAGCGCCGCGGGGAGCGCGTGTTCGACGCGCCCGGTCATTTGCGAGGTGTAGGGCAGCATCAAAAAGAGGGCGGCCGCGCCGACGCCCATTTTCACATTGTCAAAATGGCGATACCCAATGAGGATCATGCCGAGGACGATCGCTAGATGCGAGCAAATCGCCATGCCGCGAGCGACGTTTGCATAGGCGATTTCCTGAACGGACTTCTCGCGGGCCCGCTCATTCAGTATCGGAATGGTCGGAATGCTCGGTAACAATGCGATGAGTGCGCTACCGGGTCCTTGGCGGGGCGGTATTTCACCCGGATCCGTCAGCGGCTGCCCTTTTACCATCTCCGCAGCGGCGATCGGCCCCGCCATATCTTCCCTGCTTGGTGAATTCTTGATGACATTGGCCATCAGGAAAATAAAGAGGGCGCAGGCGACAAAGGTCAGGCCGCCTTGCGTGAGGTTGGGCTCGAGCAGGGGCCGACGGCTCATTGTAGAGTCGAGTAAGAGACGAATCAGCAGCAAAACCCCGACGCCGTGCAGCCAGATGTAGCCATAGAACAAGCGGTCGCGACCATGAGCCATGATGGCATCGCGATCGGCGGCGCTGCGGATTCGCGGAGCCTGACCAAAATCGGGCGAGACGCTTGGTTCCGTCTCTGCGCCCTTATTTGGTTTTGTGACTGACTTGGTGTTCTCGACGTTGGCTGGCTTCTTTGTGGGAGCGACCTCGCTGACGGCTGCCTTCGGAGTCGGCGCAGGAACCTCTGACTTGCTTTCTTGTGTTGGTTTCGACAACGCGGGTTCAATATCCGGTGCGTCAACCGCTGGTTCGACTCTTTGATTTGCTTCATCGGGCTTGAGCGGCGAATCGATATCCGGGTTCGCTTTGGTTTCTTCCGCGATGGTTGGGTTCGCATCTTCCTTGGGCGCTGTTGGCTTGTCGACCGACTTGATGTCCTTCTTCGTCTCGGGCGCCGTCGTCGCATCTAATGTCGCTGCCGTCGGTTTCCATTCCCGCGCGGCCGTCTGCAAATCTTGGCCAAAGTGAATTAGCAATAGCCCTGGCGCGAGCAAGATCATGAGCGCTAAATCAAGATTGCGAACGCTCCAAAATCGATTGAACTTAAAGTAGAGCGCAATGATGAGCAGCGACGAGAGATAAGCCCACGTCGTAGGATTTACCTGGCGGTAATAGAGGAGAACCTCACTCATCGTTGTTAGGTTCGGACCTCGCAAAAGGCATCGGGGCACGCAGACGGATGAACTCGATCATAGATTAACTGATCTAGCGGGGCGAAACTAGCCTTCCGAGGTTGCGAGCTTACGAGCAGCGCGGCCGTATCTATAGTCCCTTCAACGACTTTCGGCGATTTACACAGCATTGACAGAGCACTTTGGGGTGGCGACTTTCGCCTTGCACGATCCCGCAATGTTTCCTTAAACCCCCAGGAATTCCTCGACGGCGTCACGCATGATCTGCTTGTCGGGCGTCACACCAGTCCACAAGCGAAAGCCGATGACCGCTTGTTGGACTAGCATTCCGAGGCCATCGAGCGTTTTGCAGCCCTTCGCTTGGGCTTCTTCTAAGAAGAGGGTTTCGGGCGGATTGAAGACCACGTCGGCGGCGATCATCTCGGGTTTCCAGCTGTTGACCGCGACCGGCACTCTGCCATCGGGATCATTAAGCCCAATCGAAGTTGCGTTGACGACGATCGCCGCGTCGTCGGGCAATTCGTAGTCGCCCTTCCACAACGCAAATTGGCTCGGCACTTTGACTTTTTGTGACAGCAGGTCTGCGAGCTCTTGTCCGCGCGGTGTGGAGCGATTGACGACGATGATTTCTGAAACGCCAGCGAGGCCGAGCTCGACGGCCACCGCCCTTGCCGCGCCGCCCGCCCCAAACAAGACAACCTTCTTTCCTGCGGGATCAACGATGGTTCGCAGCGATTCCACAAAACCTTTGCCATCGGTGTTGTCGCCGATCAGCTTCTTCTCGACGCGTTTGACGAAATTGACTGCGCCCATGAGTTCGGCGGCGGGGCTTAGCTCATCGAGCAAAGGAATCACGCTTATCTTATGCGGAATAGTGAAATTGGCGCCGCGAAGGCCAAGTGCTCTGAGGCCGCGAACGGCGTCTCCGAGTGACTCTGGCGAGACCTCTAGCGTGAGATAACGCCAATCTAGACCTGCCGCGGCGAAGGCGCGTTCCATCATGAATTGGGTGGGGTTGCCCTCGACGGGTTGCCCCATGCAACAGACGATCTCCTGTAGTTCCGAATCGGGCACGGGCTCAGATGCTCCGCAGAGGTCTTGATTGTTGGCGACATTTTCATTTTGCGGAGCCAGAGCGACTTTTGCAACGCATTGCCCGAGCAATTGGCGGCAATCTGAAGAAGTTTGGGTGTTACCTGGCCTCGATCTCTCGGACTTTGATGTTCCGAAACTCGATTCGATCGGAATGGTCCTGCAAACAGATCGGCCCGGTTTTGAACGTCCCGAATTTTGGCTTGTCTTTGAATTTGCTTTTGGCTATGCGCGCTTTCCAGTCGGCGCTGCCGATTTCGTATTCGACGATTTTCTCGCCATTGAGCCAGTGCGCCACTTTATTGTGGTCGACCTTGATTCGCAATTCATTCCACTCGCCGACCGGCTTGGTGGTGTCTTTGCTCGGCGCGTAGAGGTCGTAGCATGCGCCTGCGAGTTGGCGCGTGTCGCGCGTGGGATGCGGTTTGTTATCGAGCAGCTGGACTTCGGGCGCGAAGTGCCACGCCGTCTCTGGTTCTTCCGAGACGTGATAAAGCACGCCAGAATTGCCGCCGGCGACAATCTTCCATTCCAAGCTCAGTTCAAAATTCTCGTAGTCTTCGGCCGTGACGATATCATCACCACCGCCGGCGCCTTTGCCTCCTTCGCCGCCCTTCACTCGTACGAGCACGCCGTCGATCGCTTGCCAATTTTGTGTCATCTCTTTGGATTGATAGGCTCGCCACCCCTTGGTGGTCTTGCCATCGAAGAGCAGTTTCCATCCGGCCGCTTTTTCGGCCTCAGTCAATGTGTTGGGTTCTTCACCGCGAACAGGCGCGGAAATGTGATTGACAACAAAACAGAGCCCAATGAACAACAGTGATCTCATGGCATCGTCTCGAAGGGGAGAGGTGGACTTTGCACGTGTAGTGAGGACCATAGTATGGCGCCGCGCTGCCGCCATTTCTATCTGCAAAGATTCTCCCAAGAAACGACCGTGGCCGCGATCCATTTCGGAATCGCGGCCACTGGCTGTGTCGTTTTGTCGCTCGCTACTGGTTTAGAAAATCCAGAGCAAGTCGGTGGCGAGGATCACCTGTTGGTTCAGGTTGCCGTCGACATAAGGGCGGGTGCCCGGGCCGTTGTCGAGGCCGGTGTACCAGTCAAACCGCACGTTGGGGCGGAGAATCAGGTTTTCCATGAGCGAAATCTTCGGGCCAGTGGTGCACTGGTAGAAGTCGCCAGCATACCCCCCCGCGAGAGGAGAGCCACGGAAGCTGTAGGCGGAAGAAGGAGGCAGCACGGTGCCGACGCGGAAGCCGTCGTCGTCACGGAACCACTCCACGTTCGTGCCCCAGGTTACCCGGTCGGTCAGCTTGAGGAACAGGTAATTGTTGGAGCCAAACCACTGGGCGCTGGCGCCGTTGGCAAGGGCTTGGTCTTGGTTACCGTAGTCAGACTGAGAAACAAAGGTGATGTTTTCGCTCACCTTCATCTGGAAGACCAAGGACTGAATATATCGGGAGGTGAACCCGAAGTTCTGATTCAGCTCATTGCTCCAGTGGCCAAACCAAGTCAGCGATGAACCGCTGTCGTTGGCAAGAGCGGCCATACCGAAGGCGCCCGCATTGGGCGAACCGGTTTGCGGATTACCGCGACCGCCATCAACGTTGTCCCAGCCGCGGGTCACACCGCCGCCGACATTGAGGGTGTCACTCATCTTTTGGTTGACCCAAGCACCCGTGTGCGTAAAGGGTTCGCCATATTGATAAGTATAAGGAATCGTGTTGAAGAAGTTTTGAGTCGTGTCAATCGTGAAGTAACCGACGGGTGACACAAAGTGACCCACCTTCAAGGTTGTGTCTTGATAGGCGAGGGTGGCGTAGGCGTTAGGGATCGCAATGCCATAGAACTGGTAGGCGCCGTTGATCTGGTCTTCGAGGCCTTGAGCGACGGCCCAACGAGCATTGGTGCCCCAGAAGGCGTCGGTTCGGAAACCCCAGTCCCAATCCTGGTCTTCGGTGTTTGTTCGTTTTTCGCCATACACCCAAGCTTGATTGAGCTGATACTCATTACTTCGATCGGTCCAGGTCACTGGGCCGTTGAAGCGGTTGTTGGGGTTATCAAAGTTGGCGGTAAAGCTCTGGGCAATGCTGCCACCGATGAAGATATTTCGGTCGGACAAGCATAGACGCTCGTCCATAATTCCTTGCATCGTGGGAAGAGCAGGAAGACCTTCTTCTTCCTCTTCAGCCTCGCATTCCACCATCACTGCATCGGTGCTGGACATCACCGTCGGAGCGGGAGCAGCGGGAGCCGCAGCGCCTGGCGCTTTGTCGCTGGGCGACGCGCCTTCCTGAGTATAGTAATCATACGCATTGCTCGTGACCCGCGTCGATACGCCAGTTTGCTGGGCGAACGCGGCGCTGCCGAACAAGGCGGTGGCGATTGCGGCCGCCAAAGCCATCTTCGTGAGTTTCATAAGTGTTTCCCCCGAGATCTTTTGTGGTTCTGGAAGCGGCGCTTTCACCGCGGAACGAAATGTTCGCGACAAGCCGATCGCGCGTAGTCCGATTTTGGGTGACCGAAACTGACCGCTGGACGAAACGCGATAAAACCGCCGAGTCGCACTTCCGCCGCTTAGCCATGTGGTTCCCTCTAGTGCTATCGGATGGTCCTTTGGAAACGATTCAATCGAAGAAGCCTCAATTGCCGTGCTTGCCCGATGTAACGCGCGATTTTTGGTAAGGTTTGACGACGAGCCAAGAGTTAGTGTGGCGGGAGGCTGGATTATTGCGGTCGAGGCGGTCATGCCATCGTTGCTGGCGCCGACGTATTCACTTATTTGTGGCCAGTGTTCGCGGGAGATACACCAGCAATTCCCGATTCGCTTATTTTCTCAGTTTCCTTCCGATCCGCTATTTTCGAGGAAAGTGGGCTCAGTTGCCTGGCGGCGGTCCCACGGCGATACTGATTACCGACGGGCCTCTCACTCCTAATTACTCTTTTACGGACCAATTATGATGTTTCGCGCCTTCGGCCAGTCGCTGGTAATCCTATTATTCGCTGGCGTAATTCCAGTTGCGCCGCTTTGCGCCCAAGAACCTGCGACATCCAAAGAGATGCCAGATCAAGCCGCCCTCTTCAAAAAGTTCAGCGACAACATGAAGGGGGCGAAGCTCGTCGGCAACTTCACGATCGATGGCATGCCCACCGACAAGATGGTCAAAGAGGAATACCACATCATCTCTGCCGAAAAGACAGAGAAGGGCGATTACTGGCTTATCACTGCCCGCGTCAAGTATGGCAAGAACGACATCACGCTTCCGATGCCGCTCGAAGTTAAATGGGCTGGCAAGACGCCCGTCATCACACTCGATGAAGTAACGATCCCCGGCCTCGGCACGTTCGACGCGAAGGTGGTGATCGACGGCAAACGTTACGCCGGCACCTGGCAGCATGGAAAGGTCGGCGGTCTTCTCTTTGGCGGCATCGAGCACGAAGGCGACGCCAAGCCGGAAGAAAAGCCGAGCGATAAACCAGCTGAAAAGAAAGAAGAGTCGAAGAAGCTGCCAGGCGCACCGACTCTCGAAAGCTCCGCTTCTCCCGGCTCGGCTACCGCGACTCCCGCGCGAAAATTCGATCCATTGCCCCCCGCCCCAACCCGCAGCGGCGAAACGGTTCCCAAATAAAAACTTTTGCTATCGGTCCCATCTAACATCACGCCGCTGGCGCAGGTCGCCAGCGGCGTTACTTTTCGACCGCTGGCTATTCTTTCGGCGGCGCTCCGAGCGAGAATTCACTTCGCATTCTCTTGCCAACCACGCTGTGCCACATGCCGTAACTGAAGTAAATCACCATACCGATCGCCAACCAGCCCAATAGCCGCAACCAGTTGCCATAGGGCAACGAGAACATCAGCCCTAAGCAGCAAACAATTCCCAGGATCGGAATGAAAGGCGCCATTGGGCAGCGAAAGGGCCTGACCGCGTTGGGGTTTGTTCGTCTCATAATGATCACCGCTGCACATACAATCACAAACGCGAAGAGAGTTCCAATATTCGTTAGGTGCAAGAGCGCCGTGATTGGAAGGGTGCCCGCCATGATTGCCACGAACAGTCCAATCAGTATCGTGCTTTTCCAGGGCGTCTTAAACTTGGGATGAACTTCCGCAAAAAATTTCTTGGGAACAAGCCCATCTCGCGCCATTGCCATGAAGACTCGCGGCGCACTAAGCATCATCACGAGCAGAACAGAAGTGATTCCCGCGGCGCCTGCCGAGGCAATCACAAATTCCGCATAGCAAAGCGCGGCGAAAATACAGGTGAGCCCGCAGATTGCATACGACACCATCAACGATGGCCCCGCAACTTTTTTTGCCGCCGCGCCGGTGGCGACAAAAATGCCCGCGCCGATGATTGCGCCGACTCCCATCGCGGTTAACGAAATTGGCCCCAGTGCGCGGTGTAACCCCCCCCTCTTCCATCTCCGCCAGTAGAATCTACAGCGACTTCGTCTGGAACATTTGCTTTAGAGACATCATCACCTCAACGCAATAAAGGAAAAGAAGCCAAATGACAATTTGGCTGTGAAGACCGCACGAACCCCCCTCCCAGCAACACTCTCGTCGACTCGATTCTCTGATTTGTCTAAACGCGAACATCAAAGAGAAAGTTGTCGTGGCTATGCAAGCTTGTGCTCTCGCATCCAGAACTGCGCATCAACCTCGGTGACTTCGCGGACAAAGGGCCGCGCCGGCCATTCATGGCCGTTTTGAATACCATTGATTTGGCGACAAAGGAGCCATTTTCCGGTCTCCATTTGCACCAGGAGCGTTACGAATCGCTGAATGGGATTCTGTCCGCTCGCGTCGTATTGAAACTGGACGAGCGGCCCCCACTTCTTTAGCTGCTCCAAATTGATCTGGGGGTAGTCTTTTTGAAGCGTGAGTAAGATCTCTTTGGCGTGTTGTGTAAACATGGAATTTGCGAGTGCTTGAGAATGCCAGCGCTTTTGAACATGAAACGGAGCCCAAGACGCAGCGTGCGCGCAGCAAGACTCGACTACACGGTGTCACGATGAAACGAGCATAGCGCGCAGTTACTAGCTCAAGACTTCGAAACGCCAGAACGCTTTTGCACAGCGCGTTCGCAAAGCAGAGTAAGCCCGCTTGGCCGAAGGCGAGCCTGTTCACCAGAGATGCCCCGACTGGCTTGATCTGGCGTTCTCGCAGGAAACCAGCTGGGCGGCAGTTCGCTCGGGGTCGAATCCTCGTGATTCGCTACGCCGCTTCGAATAAATTCCCACTGCGGCGCCGAACAATATTGCTCCACACAGAATGGGGTTTCGAGCGGCGGCGCCGTCACCCGACTTGCAGTTTCCGCAGACGCACGCGCACCATCAAAGCCGCCTGCAAACATGCAGCCGAGCAACAAAATGGTGACGATGCGGTGAAACACGACGCGTTGAAACATAGTGCGGCTTAGTCGGCCAATTCGCTATCGCTAAGGTGGCCCGCCAAATCCGGCTTGCCTGGGGCGGGCGCATTGTCGCTTAATATGTAGGAATCGGCAACGAACTTGTTGAGGCAGCCCTCGATTTGGTAACTTTTGCGTAATCGTCAAGGGAAATCGAGAGCGAAAGTGGAAGTCATGCCCCAGTGCCGAATTCATATAGAGCAGCCACTACCTCCCGTCTGTCTCTGCTGTGACGCCAACGCTTCGCATTACTCGAAGCAAACCTTTATCAATACGAATCCCTGGACGCTTTGGACGGTTCCGCTGGGAACTTGGTACTACAACAAAGTCATACTTCAGATCCCACTATGCAACACTCACCGTAACACGATTCGTTATCGATGGATCGTCCCATTTCTATTTCTGGTGCTCGGTGGCTTGGGAATCTTTGCATTGTGGGGGGCCTATAGCTCGATCTACGGGCGTGAAGCTTCGGATGCAGTCTCCGGATGGATCGGCGGCGCGGTCGCCGTGGTGTTCGTGATTTTCTATGCGGCGCTGCTTTACGTCTCCTTCACCAAGCCTCACGTGACGAGGGTCCAAGGCGGCTACATCACGCTCAGCAAGGTCTCCGAACGATTCGCGGCCGCCGCGCGTGATAAAGATGCAACTGTGATGGTGGCGGAATTCGCCGACGACCCGCCAGCTGCTCTTTACGCTGATTCAACCAATTCCGCGCCGATCAAGTTGCCGAACGCCCGCGCGGCATTGCCTCTGATCCTTTTGCCGAGTCTAGGTCTAGTTGCGATGATCGCCTGTGCAGTCGGCTTTGGGCTAGTCATCAGCGTCAATCTTTCTCAACCGGTGAAGATTCGTGCTGAAAGACTCCCTTCACCGATGCTGCTAAACGGCGCTTTGCAACTGAGGGTGACTTACACCGCACTCGGAACCCTCGACGATCGCGACCAATACGCTTGGGTCATTAAACATGGCGAGCAGACGCTAACTCCGCGATTCATGTCCGCCTGGGAGCTACGGCAGGGCGGAGCCGTTGAATTTCACCTCTTCGATCCTAATGCCACCACTGCAGAAATATGGCTCGAAAGCCGATCATCAAACGGCGCCGCGGCACGCAAGACGTCCAATGTCGTTCAGGTAAAGACAAGTTGAGCAGAACGGACCAAGAAACAAAAAAGCCCCTAGTGCCCTGTCGCAGCTAGATATTGGGGTTGCATCGAAGGCCAG
>JBKJSI010000544.1:0-2573 GCA_046595915.1 Pirellulaceae bacterium | reverse complement strand
GTTGATTTCCTTGGGCAGCTCGATCGGTCGGTATTTTTCGAACATGTTGTAGGCCACGCCGCCAGGATAGTTCTTGAGCCAGTAACCCCAGTCACTTACCAACGTCGGGACGGGTTGCAATCGGACTCCTTTCTTGGGACCGTCGAAAGCGATTCCGGTCAGGCAAGAGTAGAGCGTGCCATCCTTGTGTTGCATGACCATGACGCCGTTGCGCCAACCATAGAAGCTGAATTCGTAAGAAGGGGCGAATCCCCGCGCGAAACCGGCGTCGGGGTCGTAAACGAAGACACCGTAACTATCGCTGATGACTCGATAAGAATTTAGGAAGAAGCGGTTCGGAATTGCTCCACCATCGGAGTAACCGCGAATCCAGGCTAGGACGCGGTCGTCATTGCGCAGCTCCCCGGATCGCTTTTTTGCCTCATCGATACAGTGCGAGCAGGTGGGGTTGACGAGCGTCTCGAACGCGCCGGGCTTGCCGATCTCCAGCAGCGGCTGAAAGCCGTCTTTGATTTTGGGCTTGACGAGATTCTTGAACGCGTCGTCCTGGGGAATCGCTACAGGGTCGTTGGGTGGCTCGGCCGCCCCAGACCCATCCACGCTGAGGACCAGGAGGAGTAACAGGAGCCGCCGCATTCGTCATTCTCCAAATTTATGAAGGGAACTTCCCAAAACTGTCGTTTGTCGTAGGTATTGATGGCGGGAACTCTTGATTATGCGGAAGTAATCACGAGGACACAACTCGTTCTGTGACTGGAAAGTTGTGATAGTCTTCTGCATGGCGTCCGTTCCGAGTGAGATGTTTGGCGTCCAAACCAAAAACACCCATTGGGACACGGACGCCACTTTTTTCCAATAGCAATCCGACGGGACTGAATTTAGAGCTTGCTACCAGGCCGATTGCACCCGTCCGCGGTTGGTGGATACCAATCACTGATAACGACGTAATTAAAAGTCACATCGTTTGGATGTGTTGTTCATCCAAAATAGGTTGCCCAGAATGGACGAGATGATCGCGCGGTAGTCGCATTGTAAACGCAGTGCCGCTTGCTTGTGTAGAAGTGACTTCGAGGGTTCCGCCATGGGACTCAGCAATGGCACGAGCGATGTATAGCCCAAGACCAATGCTTCCAGGGCGGTTGGCCTTTGGAGATTCTGCGCTCGATCCGCGCACCAGAGGATCAAAAATCTTGGCCATTTCCCCTGGAGGAATTGCGACGCCGCCGTTGTGAACAGCTACCGAGACCTGAGTTGAGTCGCAGGTGCCTTTCAATTTAATTGGAACGCCTCCCGCACTATGTTGGATGGCGTTTCCCATCAGATTCGAGATCGCCTGTCGCAGCCGATCAGCATCCCAGTTGCCGAGCATATTGCCTTCACACTGGAATTGAATATCTCGATCAGGGTGAGATGTCCGGAATTCGTTGTGCAATTCCTTGCAAAGTGAACCCAGGTCCATCGGCGCTGCAGTTACTGGCATCCCCGCACCGAGCCGCGTACGAGTGTAATCAAGAAGGTCGCTTATCATCCGCGCCATCACCTCTGCATTCGTGGCTATCTGTGAAACAACATCAATTGCTTCGGTCGCGGGCTGGACCAAGTGTGGGAGCAGAGACGCCGACATCGCAATCGAATTAAGCGGATTGCGGAGATCATGGCTCAGAATAGCCAGAAATAGGTCTCTCGACTGGTCCACTCGCTTCGTGTAGCTGCTAACCGCTTTGGCGAGAGACTGGTCGATTGATTCGTTGAATCGCGTTACGTCGTCGAGATCGTCCTCGTGAGATTGATAGCCGTTTTCATGCCATATCCTTAGCACACTCGCACGCAACGCACGATACTCGGAAACCACGTCCAACAGGTCGAATCCTGACCCTAGTCGACCAATGGCATGCTGCTCGGACGCACCATTGAGGGCCGTACCCTCTTCTCCACGGTGGTGTCCTCGTGATTTAGCCGAACGCTCGGCAACACTCTGGGCAGTTCGCATATCCCGGACCGTAGCTAGGAGAATTTCATCCGCATGATCGCGCAGCGCAAGTTCATTCATCTTCGCTCCGGAGCCAATACCACGTGCAAATGAATCCCACTCAAGAAGTATCGGTTCGAGATTCGAGTCGATGAAATCCGCAAGTCGCATATGCATCTCAATGTCAGGCTACTGACGCGAGCATCACCTTTTGAATTGCACGCAACTAAAACGCAAGTTCAGGCTATTGGTTCTCCTTTGACGCCGCAAGTGACTGATTCGCATTACCAACTGGGCCGTGTCTCAAAGGCCGCCTAGTGCCCCGTCAAGTCTTGATTATGGGGTAAGGTTTCTTAAGTTTTGTGCGGGCGTCTTGGATTTTGAAGTGCCAATCGACGCCGCGTGACTTTGCCGTGGTTTTATCAGACCAAGCTTTGATCTCGGACTTTAGCAATTCGAATTCTCCGATGCGACGGTCGGTCAGGCACTGGCGGGTGAGGCAGCTCAGTTCGCATTCCGCGATGTTCGCCGCCTGAACTTCGTGCATACACCCAAGCATGGTAGTTGGCTGAACATCGCGGAATGCGAACTGAGCTGCCTCACC
>JBKJSI010000387.1:0-3277 GCA_046595915.1 Pirellulaceae bacterium | reverse complement strand
TTTGGTCAGCGGCGCGACGACGACACCACCGCTTTGATCTAGCATCTGTTGCAGTGCATCAATTCGAGCGGAGGTCTGTGAAATCTGGGCGGAGAGATCTTGCTGAACCATCTGGCGTTGAACGGCGGGCGACTCCATGCGCCGAGCGGATAACTCAATCGCCACGATCAAGATGATCAGCACCATGATCCCCATCACGGACGAAATGATGTCCTGAAAGGAAAACAGCGAGAAGGCGGCGTTAGTGGACCGTCGACGGCGCGACAAGGGAGTCTTCCATTTCAAAGGGCATGAGACGCAGCCGGCTGACCACACGGCGCAAGCAATACTCCGAGCATTCGTCCAAAAAGTCCTCTTCCGACTTTTTCAAGAACGTCATCCAAATCTGGATCACCGTCGCGGCTACGAGCGCCTGGAGGGTCGTTTCAAACGCGGTCGAAAGTCCCGCCGTCACACCCTTAAGCGCATCGACGATTTTGCTGACATCTTGCGTTGAATCCAACACGGAGCTAAAGCCGCCGATGGCACTTGAAAGCCCTAGCACCGTTCCAATGAAGCCGAAGACGGGAATCGCCCACACGAAGCCGCGAACCAGGGCATAGCTGGTTTCCATGGCCGATTCGTCATGCTCGGCCTGCGAGCGCAGAATGTCATCGACATCGGTAACGCGGCCCAGATTTTTCAAATTGGAGATCGCAATCGAGATGCGATTGAAGAGCACGAAGTGCTTAGGGTCGTCGACGATACGATAAAGCTGGGAGGTTATTTGATCCACTGTCTGCGGGGAAAGCACAAAATCATGAGCTGAGGGCGTTACCTCATAGCGTAGGGAGCGGCGCTGAAATCGGAGCTTGCGCGACTTGATGAAGAGAATGGCGATCGCCCAAAAGGTGAACAACACCGTGGCAACCGGGATATAATTACTTTCGGTACGAGTAAATGTACTGTAGAGCCAGGGATCTGGAACGAGCATGAGCGCCAAATAAAATCCGACGGATAGCAGCGCCCCGATGATAAAAGAAAGCCACGGATTAACATCGGTCGCGCGACCTCCGCGAAAGCCGATGCGTTGCTCGAGGTCTTGCCGTTTCCAGGCAAGAATTGGCTCTGATTGACGTTCTTCAGGCACCCTCATCCTCATTATTATTCCTTGGAATGTCGCTACTTCAACTCAAGTTCGATTTCCACCGAATGTGCTTTCGCGATCGAATTTACTCGACTTGTTCTTTCTCTATATACACTCATCGCCGTCTTTAGCCTCGACTCCGCTTCCTGCAGTTCCATTCCAAAGGCAGCGCCTGCGGCACCTCCGCCAATTACACCCTTCCCCTCAGTATTCTCAACAAAGCGTTTTATTCCTTCTGCACCGTCATATTTGGCAAGGTTGACTTGGGCGGTGTCGACATCAGTAATCGCCGTCAAGAGTTTCGAGAAAGCGTTTTGAAATTCCTGTGGACATTGAGACACGTCCACCTGTGCCAGATCAGCAGATTGCTCTCGATAAGAACGCGACTCCAACGAGATTTGTTGCGACTGTTTCATTGCTGCTCGAATCGCATCGTTCGCTGAAATGGGCTCACGCACAGGATTTATTAAGCCGCCTGTTGAAATTGATAAGATCAACAAGCCCGAAATCACTGTCAACGCGTAGATCATCGCGACTGCCAAGCCGCAGTAAGTCCATACTCTGGCTAATGATGCAAAAGCATCGCAAAGATTATGCTCGCTCCTTTGAACCATAAACCGCGAGACCGAGGCGTTGTAGTGTGAAAGCAAGATCGCTCCAACAAGGATTGCTGTAGCGACGAGCATGCCTGCTAGACCCGGCACGACAAAAAATGGAACGTTAGTCTTCGCCCCCAAGATCAGGACGGCAATTCCCGCAAGCAAGCCAAGTACGCTTGTCACGTAACCGGACAGGAAAATAAATACCAGCCACCCTTTGGCGGACGCTGCCGCGTTCGCGATGCTAAGAGACAATTCGCCATCACGGTTCGACGCTACATTCGTCGAATGTGGTGTAGTCGGTCTATTGATTACAAGCGCGGAAAGCGCTTCCACATTCCGAGCCGAAGTCCAACTCGCCATTCCATCGCGCCAAACCTGACTTTCCGAAGTGAGTTGGCCCGATGTAAAAAGATGGCTGAGCGTGGCAAAATCGACGGGGCCTTGCTGTTTGTCGCCCATTGCGAAGTACCAGCCATCATTCGTTGTCGCCGCGGGCGCAGCAGAAATGGATGACTTCGCCGGACTGCCAGGAGCAGAAGGCTGAATAGCGTATTCCGATTCCTCTGGAGCTCCCTTCCAGGCGCCGGCATTCGCTGCTTTGACGAACAATTCAGGGAAATCTTTGGCTGATGACCACATTTGACCATCGGGGGAAACTTCATGCATACGACTGAATTGGCCGCGGCGAATGAGCTCGCGCAGCTTGTCATCGTCAAAAGGCCCTTGAACGCGCCCGCGGACCCGAATGTAGTACGTTGTTGCCAAATCTCGGCTCCCTAATCGCAGTTCATCGGTGCTACTTATGAGTTGTCGCGTGTTGCTATTTGGGTGATGTGTCTGGCACTATGAATATGGGCCGCCCGGCAGTTAAAGATGCGCTCGCTTCAAGCGTTATTGCGCCTGATTTCGATTTTCCGACGAGGAGCCATTCGGCCTTTTCACTCGCCGAGTCCGCTGGCGGAGCGAGCACGAAAAGCTTGCCGTCGATGGGGGGATTGCGTCTCGGATCTACTCGAAGCTGTTTGCCGTCAGGTCGAATCCAACCAATCCAATTCGGAGCGGGCTCGATCGGACTTCGATCCAATTCTAATTGCTTGGCGAATCGTTCTTTTGCTTCGGGAAATCTTGCAAGGATTGCTTTGAAACTCGTCGTAGCTTCTGCTCGCGAACTTGTGGCTTGCTTCTCGTTCCAGATCAACCAATTCGCGGATAAGTCGACGTTTGCATCTTGAACAATTTGCCAGATTGGCTCAAAAGCTACTTTGATTGCGTGACTTCCTTCGCGTCCGACCTCTAACACGCGACTGAAAGTGATAAACCGCAACAAAGGATCGAGGTCTTCATATTTAGAGCTTAGGAGCACCGTGAGGATTTCCAGCATCGATGTGTCCCAATCGCCTTTCTTTGCAACTTGGATGATGGCAATCACATCTTTCGAAAGTTGAACTTGAGGAGCTGGTTTTGCGATGAGTCCTTCTCGGTCTAATCGCACATCGTTTCCGGCTGCTAGATCGAGCGAATTGATGACGTGAATGGCGAGCCTCGCTTC
>JBKJSI010000359.1:0-4931 GCA_046595915.1 Pirellulaceae bacterium | reverse complement strand
GCGGTGACCACCGCAGACGGACGCTTCACGGCCATGATGCCGCACCCCGAGCGCGTCTTTCGCAACATCCAGATGAGCTGGACGCCACTGGATGTCGCTAGTCATAGCCCGTGGATGCAGTTGTGGCACAACGCAAGGTACTGGGTAGGGTAGGGTAGGGTTCTAGGCGGTAGTTGCTATCGATTTAGAAGCTGCTTGCGCCCGTATTTATTGGGCTAGAAGCCGATTTGATAGGTAAAAACATCAGGTTTTAACATTTTTAGCGGGTTTTTGACGAAATCAGCTTGCCAACGGCTCAAGGCGCAGGCGGCTCGGTTGCAGCGACTGGTTTAACAGGCCACCCATTCAAAATCGCGGATACCATAAAGCGAACTACCCCAACTCCATCGATAGCCCCAGTCGAAAACGTCAATCGCCAACCATGCCGCCATCCAAGTTCACTTACGACCCTCCGCCTGCCGCGCCGCGCCATGTCGTTAGGGAAGAGCATATTGAATACGGCTTCGTCGGCAAGCTTCAAAACCTTAAATACGAGTACCGCGAAGACATTCGCGACCGCGCGTCGCTAGAGCGCAACTTTCGCGAAAAATTTGAGACTCTTAACCGCGTCCACCTCACCAATGGGGAGTTTGCCCGCCTGCTGGACGAAATCGTCAGCCCTGATGTCTTCACCGCTGCCCGCACTCTGCGGGGGCGCAACGCCTTCACCCGCGATGACGGCACCCCGCTTAACTACACGCTGGTCAACAACAAGGACTGGTGCAAAAACACGTTTGAAGTTGTCAACCAGCTCCGCATCAACACAGACAACAGCCACCACCGCTATGACGTTCTGATCCTCATTAATGGTGTGCCCTGCGTTCAGATTGAGCTGAAAACTCTGGGCATCAGCCCGCGCCGCGCGATGGAGCAGATCGTCGAGTACAAAAACGACCCAGGCAACGGCTACACCCGCACTCTGCTTTGCTTCCTCCAGCTGTTTATCGTCAGCAATCGCACCGACACCTGGTATTTCGCCAATAACAACGTCCGGCACTTTCAATTCAATGCCGAAGAGCGGTTCCTCCCCATCTACCAGCACGCCGACCCGGACAACCGCAAAGTCACGCACCTAGAAGAGTTCGCCGACAAATTCCTAGCCAAGTGTACGCTCGGCCAGACGATCAGCCGCTACATGGTCCTCGTCGCCAGCGAGCAAAAGCTGCTCATGATGCGGCCCTACCAAATTTACGCCGTCAAAAACATCGTCGAGTGCATCGAAAAGAACCTCGGCAACGGCTACGTCTGGCACACCACCGGCAGCGGCAAAACACTCACCAGCTTCAAGGCCTCCACGCTCCTCAAGGCCAACCCGCACATCCATAAGTGCCTCTTTGTCGTCGACCGAAAAGACCTAGACCGCCAAACTCGCGAAGAGTTCAACCGCTTCCAAGAAGGCTGCGTCGAAGAAAACACAAACACCGCGGCCCTGGTCCGCCGCTTACTTTCCGAGGACGCCGCCGACAAAGTGATCGTCACCACAATCCAAAAACTAGGCCTCGCGCTCGACGAAGACAGCAAACGCAACAAGAAGCGAGAAAAAAGGGGGCTGTCGAAATACTCGGATTTGCTCGAGCCACTGAGCGAAAAACGCCTCGTCTTCATTTTCGACGAATGCCACCGCTCCCAGTTCGGCGAAAATCACGCCACGATCAAGGCGTTCTTCCCCAAAGCGCAATTGTTCGGCTTCACCGGCACGCCCATCTTCGAAGCCAACGCGACGCAAAAGCAGGCTATTCAATCGAGCGCCGAGGCCGACAAGGGCAGCGCGTCGCTCAGGACGACCCAAGACCTCTTCGAAAATTGCCTCCACGAGTACACGATCACCCACGCCATCGAAGATCGCAATGTCCTCCGATTCCACATCGACTATTACAAGCCCGACGGAAAAACCCCCGTCAAACCGGGCGAGACCCTCGCCAAGAAAGCCATCGTCGAGGCGATCCTCGCCAAGCATGACACCGCAACCGGCGGGCGCAAGTTCAACGCCATCCTCGCCACCGCGTCGATCACCGACGCCATCGAGTATTACGCCCTCTTCGACGCCCTCCAGAACGGCCGCAAGTTCACCCAGCCCGATTTTGTGCCCCTGAGCGTCACAGCCGTCTTCTCGCCGCCCGCCGATGTCAGCGCCGACGTCAGACAAATCCAAGAAGACTTGCCCCAGGAGCAACAGGACAACAAGGAAAACCCCGAAGCCAAGAAAAAATCGCTAACTTCCATTATTCAGCACTACAACCAGCGCTTCGGCACGAACCACCGACTCGACGAATTCGATTTGTATTACCAAGACGTTCAGCAGCGCATCAAAGACCAGCAATTTCCCAATGCCGACCTGCCACAAAAGGGCCGCGAAAAGCTCGACCTCACCATCGTCTGCGACATGCTCCTGACCGGCTTCGATAGCAAATACCTCAACACCCTCTACGTCGACAAACATTTAAAGCACCACGGCCTGATCCAGGCGTTCAGCCGCACCAACCGCATCCTGAACGACACCAAGCCCTACGGCCACATCCTCGATTTCCGCGGCCAGCAGGAAGCCGTCGACGCCGCCATCGCGCTCTTCAGCGGCGCCAAGGCCGAAAAGGCCCGCGAGATCTGGCTCGTCGATAAAGCGCCTGTCGTCATTGAGAAGCTCAAACAGGCCAAGACCGCTCTCGACGCCTTCATGCGGAGCCAAAAACTCGAAGGCAAGCCCGAGGACGTTGCCAACCTCAAGGGCACGGCCGCCAAAGTTGCCTTCGTGAAACATTTCAAGGAAGTCCAAAAGCTCCAGACCCAGCTCGACCAATACACGGACTTAACTCCCGAGCAGGAAAAGGAAATTGAGACCATTCTGCCCAAGGACGATCTCCGCTCCTTCCGCGGCCAATACCTCCAAAAGGCCGACGAACTCCGGGCAGATCAAAAAAAGCCCGGCGATCCCAATGCGCCCGCGAAGAAAGAAGTCGACCAGCTCGATTTCGAGTTCATCCTCTTCGCATCGGCGACGATCGACTACGACTACATCATGAAGCTCATCGCTGACTACGCCGGCAAGCCCACAGGCAAGGCGACGATGAGCCGCGACGCACTGATCGGCCTGATTTCCTCCGACGCCAAGTTCATGGACGAGCGGGAAGATATTACGGCCTACGTCATGGGCCTCAAGGCGGGCGCGGGCCTAGACGAAGCCGCCATTCGTACCGGTTACGATCAGTTCAAAGCCGCCAAAGCCGCGCAGGAATTGGCAGCCATCGCCGCCAAGAACGAATTGCCTGTCCCGCGCCTGCAAGCCTTCGTCGACGCCATCCTCGCACGCAAAATCTTCGACGGCGAACACCTCACGGAGTTGCTCGCGCCGCTGGAGCTAGGCTGGAAAGCCCGTGCCGCCGCCGAAACCGCCCTCATGGCCGACCTCGTCCCCCTGCTCAAAAAGCGCGCCGCCGGCCGAGAGATTTCCGGCCTCGCGGCGTATGAAGAGTGAAGGGAGAAATGAGAAGTGGGAAAGAAGCCGAAGCATCCCCCTGTGGACGGACTCGTCCCCGCAATGCCTGCCGCAGCCGGGTACGATGATCTTCTGCAGCAAATCGGCGCCGCGCTGGATGCTGGCCGTGCGCAGGCGATGCGGGCTGTCAACCATCAATTGGTTGAAGCCTATTGGCATGTGGGCCGACACATCGTCGAATTTGAACAAGGTGGCGAATCGAAATCCGCCTACGGTTCCGCGCTGATGTCGCGTCTAGCCAAAGACTTAACCCTCCGCCACGGCAGGGGTTTCAGCCGCAGCAACCTGATGTACATGCGTCTCTTCTACCAGCGTTACCCAATTGGTCAGAAGCCTTCTGACCAATTGAGTTGGTCGCATCTTGTCGAGCTTTTGAAAATCGACGATCCCCTGGAACGCAGCTTCTACGAGAGGCAATCGGCACTGGAGAAATGGTCTGTGCCCCAACTGAAGCGCCAGAAGGAAAGCAGTTTGTTTCTCCGCCTCGCCGCCAGCAAGGACAAAGAAGGCGTGTTGAAACTCGCCGCGCAAGGGCAAATCGTGGAACAGCCCACGGATTTACTCCGCGAGCCGTATATCTTCGAATTCCTGAAAATTCCCGAAGCCGCCGCGTTATCGGAAGGCGACCTCGAAACCCGGCTGTGCGACAACCTGCAACAATTCCTGCTCGAACTCGGCAAAGGCTTCACCTTCGTCGGTCGGCAATACCGCGTCACGCTGAGCAACACCCATTATCGCGTCGATCTCGTCTTCTATCACCGCATCTTGCGGTGTTTCGTGTTGATCGACTTGAAGCGGGAGGACGTTCAACATCACGACATCGGCCAGATGAATTTGTATCTGGGCTATTTCGCCGCCGAGGAAAACGTGGAAGGGGACAACCCGCCGATCGGAATCATCCTCAGCCGCGACAAGGACGAGTTGCTGGTGGAATATGCCACCTACGGCATGAACAGCCAACTCTTCGTGCAGAAGTATCAACTCTATCTGCCCAACCGCGAGGAACTCCAGCGGGAGTTGGAACGAGCACTCATTGAAGCCGCGCCCAAACCAGGAACGACACGCAAGAAGAAGGGCGGAAGCCCGTGAGCAATAAGCAAACGCTGACGCCCAAGCTGCGGTTTCCGGAGTTCCGGAAGGAGTCGAAGGCCTGGACCGAATCGACCCTCGAGGATATCTCGCCCGCGATCTTTGACGGCACGCATCAGACCCCAACTTATACTAATGAAGGTGTGCCGTTCTTTAGTGTAGAGAACGTCGTTAGTGGCGCCCCGAACAAGTTTATCTGGGTGCGATCCACTCCCTGCGCGCTGAATCCGCGTATTTTCATCAACTTCGCCGATCGGATTGGGCTGAGTTGAAAAATTGGTCTAGTAAAAGAGGGCCCCTTCCGGTGAGAACG
>JBKJSI010000318.1:0-3634 GCA_046595915.1 Pirellulaceae bacterium | reverse complement strand
CCGAAAAAGCTGGCTGATAGCGTGTAGCAATCACATGCACGCGAGTCGAACCATTGGCATTGGCGACCTTCGCAACAATCTCAGTATCCGTAGTGGAGAGGCTCGCCAAATGGACTGGAGCATCATCCCGCAATTGCAACTGCCGCGTCTTGCCGACCACGAGTCCAAACTTCGCATCCCCATTGGCAACGCGAATCGTGAATATCTCGCCCGTCGATTGAATGCGAAGTTCGTAATCACCTGCGGCAAGGTTCTTGATCGTAACGAACCCATTCTCGAGGCTCAGCGCCGAAAAATGCTCGGAAACAATCGTGCTACCTGCATGCTGAACGAGCGAAAACTCACTCTTCTCAACCTTAGCGGCAGAGCCGACATACGGAATCGAAAAAGTATCGCCTGCCTTGGCATGAATGACATTGCCCGCGATGCGGCGATCGCTGATGACTAGCCAAGACTTCTCGGCCGGCAGCCCCCCGCCCGCATTGCGAGTGGGGACGGTGATCGAAACGATATCGGTCAATTCGCCCAGCGTGGTGCGTCCCGCGTCATCCGTCTTCAGCATCACCTGAACCGGCTGCCGGAAATCCTTGTGCTTCAGCGTCAACATATACGCAATCTGCGGGCGCACTTCCCCCGTCTTGCCCCGGCATTCCAGAACATAGCCCGAAGCCGTCTTCGTCAGATGAAAATCATCAACCGCCGTGCCCTTATCAATTTCATTCATCACAAACGATCGGCCAGCACTGAGCGGCACCGGCTGATTTCGCAGCAAGGTCTTCGCCGTGGCTTGAAGCGTAATCGTCAAGCTGGAAAGGCGAGCCGGAGTCTGGAGGTCATACGTGAACTCCTTATTCTCGATGAGTTTCAGATTTTTAATTTCCTTGGTCGAAGCGATGCCATCGAGGTTCACAGAAGTAATAATCAGCTTGGGCTCTTCGAGCAGCGCGAGCGCCGTCGGATAGCCATTGATCAGCAGATTGGCGCGAATCGCGATCTTCGCGCTCTTACGGCTACGAAGCGATTCACGGTCAACATGAATCGCCGCCTCAAGGTGATACGCTTCACCAGGAAGCTGAACCTGGGCCAGCGAACTGAATTCACCCTGCGAAAGCACAACCGACTTGATCCCCGCAGCCGTCGTGAAAGGAACCGAGATCAATCCCTTCTCATCCGCCTTGTAAGTCTGCCCATCAAGCCACAGCGACGCATCCTTAATGTGCTCCTGCTTCTCATTGAGCACCATCACATCAATGCCCGCCGCACTCGGCACGACGAGCGGATGAAGCCGACCCTTGCGTACAAGCACGCGGCTCGATTTACCGTTACCAATGAAATCAACAACATAAACGCCCGGCTTTTCAATCGACTTGAATTCAAACCGTCGACGCTCCCGTCGAACCGGCGCGAGGTCATACGTGTAAGTCTTCTCATCATGGGCCACGAGGCCATCGAGATTGATATCGGTATCAATTTCACTCCCGGTGGTGCGGTAATATTGCCCCGTGCGAATCTCAAACACCTTCACCAGCAGCGTTTTGACATTCTTGACATCGACATCAATCACCACCGGATCAGCGGCGCCAAACAGCGGCTTGTTCTGAAACGAAAATTCAAGATCAACGCGATCCTTGAGCGCCTGATACTTGTCAGGCGAGAGCATCGAATACCACTGCTCAGGATCGCCTAAGCCCGCCAAAATCTTCGTCTCGGCAAAGACTTCCTTCAGATAGCCATCCGCAATCAGTTTTTCGAATTCCTTGAAATTGTCCGCTTCAAGCAAGAACTGCATCAAATAACTACGAACGAGCGGCTCATCATTGAAGATCGGCAACATGCCGGTGTAAGCGCGAACATCCATGTTGAGATCAACCGGATGCTGCTGGCGCGAAACGTCTTCCATGTACTTGGTGTTGATGTAATGCACATGTCGCGGCAGCGCGAGATAAGCAAGGAAGCGTTCCTTGTTCCATTTGCCCAGCGCACGATCATGCACCAGCCGGTGATAGAGCACATGCGCCTTGAGACTGTTGTGGGCCGGATCGAGCGTCGAAACAAATGCCCAGAGTCGATCGAGATAAGCCTCGCGGACCGCCGCATCGACCTGCGGATCAACATCGCGCCCCGGCGCCAGCTTCGATACATAGACCTGCACAAAGTTGGCGTTGTTGCGCAAGTCAGGCTTGAGCTTTAAAAGCTCATCCAGCTGCGCAAGCAGCATCTGACGATGGATCGTCTGCCCGCCAAAGCCAGCGCTATGCTCGGTATTCAGATCGTCCGCGACGAGCTTGGCGAGATTGGGATAATCGGGCCAAACAAGCCGTTCTAGCAAATTGCGGCGTCGCCCCGCATCGAGTGGACGCTGCGTCAGCCAAGCCAACGCGACATCTTCGACACCATCCAAATTGCCATGCGTCGAAAACGCGCGAGCCAAAAGTTGCTCGCGGCCGATTTGTGCCGGATCAAGCTTCTCCGGCAGATTCGGCTTCTCCCCCATCGGCGGACGCTCATGCGCAAACGTCAGCCCCAGATGGTGCTTGAGATAGTTAAGCGATTTCTGATGGTCCGCCGAGTAGGTCAGCAAATGTTGGCGATGTCGAATTTGCTGATACCGCCCAGTCTCACCGTAACGCTGCACCCAAGTCGGCAACAGCTTTTCGACTTCGGCATACTGCTGAAGGTTCTGATAATGGAGACAGTGGTAGTAATAGTAGTCTTCCGTCCCCGGAATGAGCTGCTTGAGGACCGCCGCCCGATCCTTCGCTAAGGCAAACTGCTCGGGGAAGCCGATCTCCCCGGCCCGAGTTCTTCTAGATCCCATTAGCACCAATACGAGAAGGGTCAGCGTTAAGAATCGCGTGCAAAATTGTCGAACCGCCAGCATATGCTCTCTCCAAGGCCTTTTCTCTAATACGACCGACCCGCCTCTGCGCACAACTCATCGCACAAAAAGACGCGCAAGATAAAGCGGATTTCCCGGTTTTTCCTGGTAGGCAAGTCTACCCCACCAGGGGGATTAGGCGGGCAAATCCAGCCGCGCCTGCCTCGTTTGACGCATCCCGCCGCCCATTCATTTCCAATAGTCAGAAAAAGCCCGCCCGTTTCGAGCGTCACACGATTGTAACGCCGATAAAACGTTTTCTACAGTCGACCTATTCGGGCAATGGCTTATCTTTAGTTTCGGGCGCGAGTATGAGGGTAAAGAGTCCGACAAAGGCAACCAAAGCGATCGAAATGGTTGCATATCGAAATGCCTCGTCACTCCCCCCCAGTCGGCTAAAGAACGTGAAGCTGGCTAACTTAGCGGTGCGGCGCGTTGGCTCGTCGGACAAATAGAGACTTGCGAAGACCGGCAACAACATCGGCCCCGAAGCCGCAAGGTAGCGCGCAACGTTGTAGCAGAACCCCGTACCTGTCGAGCGAAGCCGAGTGGGGAAAAGCTCCGGGAAGTAAATCGCGTACCCGCCAAAAACCATGAGAACACAGAAGCCCATGATCGGCATCATGTAGTAAATCTGACTCTTGTCGGTCATGAACGCAAAGACCCAAAAAATTGCGCTAAACCCGACGACGTAGGAAATCGCAAAAGCGGGAATTCGACCAAATTTCGGAGCGATCAGGCTGAATGCCAACACGC
>JBKJSI010000390.1:0-11107 GCA_046595915.1 Pirellulaceae bacterium | reverse complement strand
CTTTTTCCCTGTTTCCTCACACACCAGCAGTTCAGATGCCAAGCAGGTTCTTCCTGAATCTTCGGACTGGCCGAGAAAATCGACATCCGCCAATACCCCGGAGTACTCGGTCGTCCCCAGTTCATCTCTCAGCAATCGCTTGCCGCTGACGGCGCAGATGGCAGTTTCGTCCGGTGCACCCAACCGCGAAGGGTTCGTTCATTTTCAGAAAGAGCTTGCACGCGTCTTCTGAAGTTGGCGGTCCGCCCTTTTTGATGGCGGCCTTCTTCTTGAGGCCGCAGCGCTCGACCTGGAGGTATTTGACATGCCTGGCCAACTCCTTGTTGCTTGCGCCGGCCGGGACCAGTAATCCGGAGGAATAAATGTTCTGGCCGAGTGGCATTTTTCGAGTCGCCGCAAGTCCGGTTGGAACCATCCGAAGACGTATTTGTTGCACTGCGGCTGGGGGGATTCTTGACAGGCTGCTGGCGCACTGAAGGGCGCACCAGCATGGTCGAACCGACACTGGAAGAAATCGAGGCCATGACCGGACCCGTGTTTCTAGAGTTTGGCGCCTCGTGGTGTCCCCATTGCCAGGTGAAAAATACGTTCGAAAAGTCATTCAAGCGGCGGGAGCTGAGCTACGCTATTGGCCTCCTTATTTCCCGAATCCTAATCCGATCGACCTCGCCTTCTTCAAACTCCAGAAACTACTTCGCGACGGCGCGGAACGCACCGTCGACAAACTCGGGAGCCTGGGTGGAATCGTGCTCGACCAGTGCATAAGCGAAAAGAGCCGCAGCTCCAGGCTACATTGCGGCAACGCTACACCTCAAATGACGCCGACCTAGCGCACAGGGGTCAAAATCACGGCACTTTCAAACGTGGTTCCATCGGCCCTCACAAGTAAAACTTCACCGCAGATTTGTCCTCCATCCGTAATCATCCGGGGATAGACTTTTGTGAGATTGGAAGGGGCATTTACTAACAAATCCCGCAGAGAGTACATCTTTCCCGCATAGTGAATGAAGCCAGTTCCCGTCGCGGCGCCAAAGCCGACGGTATCGCCGAAATTATTGATCGAACGCACCCAGCTATTGACGGTGCTGCCTTGAAGGTCTTCCCAGGTCCCATCGCCGCGCAGTCGCACGGCCCGTTCGGAAGTGTTCTCTTTAGTTTTTGTTTTGCCAATGCAGGCCCAACCTGCGAGAACGCCCAGGTCATTGATCGCTAACCCATCGCTCACTTGGTACCGCGAGGAGGTATTTCCATTGATCGTTCCGAAAAGAGCGAGACTCGTTTGACCGGGAGTAAGCCGAAACGCGAGACTTCGAGTTCCTGTGTCGATTGCTCCAGCAACTTCACCAGAGTTATTGATCGAACCGGGGACCGCCGCATCAAGCAAATGAATACCGACGCCCGAGCCTGGTAAGCCCGAGAACACCCACACACTATCGCCTTGACCGGGCTGGGACGGGTAGGTGTCTTGACCGTCCTGAGCGGCATGTAACACGACATCTCCGTAGTCATTCATGCCTTTCACAAACAGAGTGCTGCTTGGATCGAAAATTCGAATTGCTTCCAAGACTCCTTCCGTGGAGGAATATCGAAACAGCCGCGCCTTCGGGACGCCATTTTCAATTCTCCATCCGCGACCGGCGATTTGGCCGCCTTCATTGATCGCCAGGGCGTAATCGAGAACCGACCAGGCATAGTCGGGGTCACTATTCTGCGCCGCGGTCGTCAGGTCGACTACCTCGCCGTTGGCTAGCCGTACGATGGCCCGCAAGCCAGAGGCGGTACTGATCGAGCCAGCCGCGTCGCCTGCTTCATTGATGTCCCAAAGTGTGGTCGAAGCATCTACGAAGGTTATCTGGTAGGTGATCGGCGGCGGAGCGACAGGAGGTTTCGTTTTTTGGGCGCATGCGATTCGGGGCGACGCGCTTAGTATCACCAAGGCGACACTTACAATGAACGCGGAAAGTCCAACTCGAGTTTTCATGATCTCACTCCCATGTTTTGTTCGGTGCTTGACTTAAGGGCGAAGGCCGCATACCGGATCGCTGATTTCAGCAATTGCTCTGAACTCCGACTGCGATGTTCGTCGTAATGCAATGCGTGATTGGATCTTTTTAGTGCCAAGTAAGAGCCTCAATTGCCGCTTTGAGAACTTGCACCGTGAGTCAGAGCCAATTTTTCGATCGAGTCCAGCAAACAACTTCATGCTGGAACTGGTGGGCACTGCAGAATTCAGTACCCGCTTCGTGGATGGCGTGTAACTGCGCCAGTTGGGAAGTGCTATTCCATCCAGTTGTTGCCCCAAACATTTTTCGCGGATTTTCCCGAAGCCATGAAAATCTCGTCCACCGAATCGAATAGGTTTCGTTTGCGATTGGATGGCTGAAGAAGTTCGGCCAGCGCGGCTTCGATCCGACGATTGAGGCAAGTTTCCTCAACCACCAATTGAGCGTCATTAATCGAGGACAGCGATGCTGACATTGTCCCAGCGGTGCCCATGGAGGCGCTTCCGATCAGCGTTGATTCATCGAACGCCATTATGAAGCCATCCGAACTGCCGTAACTGGTCAAAGTACCGCCCGAAGGAAAATCAGCGGTCCCTTCAAAGCGGCCAGTCACATAGATCGTGCTGCCGATTATTCCTATCGGTTTAATTCCCCCGTCATTGCTGCTACTGCCCATGCGCCAAGCATTGAGATAGCCGCCATTTGCGTCGAGTTTCATCAAGAACGCGTCCTGGGCTCCTGCGCTGGTCAATTCACCGCCGGTGGCAGTCGGATTGAAGTCCACCGTGCCGGTGAACACGCCGCCCCAATACACGGACCCATCAACGGGGTTCACCACGACTTCCGAGCGTGCATCATCATTACCAGTGCTTCCGAATGATTTGGCCCACTGAAGCGCGCCGCCATTTTTCGAATACTTGGCGATCATGGCGTCGTTGCCGCCAAGGGGGGTGAGCATCGCGGTTCCTGAACCCGGATCAAAATCGGCCGGCTCGGAAATGTAGCCCGTTGCTTAATCTCCAGTCGTTTCCATCTCCACCGGGGCCGCCGATTGTCTGAATCCAGTTGAGCGCGCCCGATGTACTGTAGCTGCCGAAGAATGCATCGTTTCGGCCATTACTGGTGCGCGTTGTCACCGCGGCGGAAGGATTCAAATCGGCGGAGCCGTTAAAATCTCCGGCAACATAGATAGTGCTGCCTTCGACAACTAGACTCCGGATGGAATCATAGGACTCGCCACCGATCTGACCGGCCGAAACATAGTTGCCTTGATCGGTCAATTTCAACAGAAATCCATCTGGATTACGAAACTTCCCCTTGCCAAAGGATGTGAGATTATTGATGCCAGAGCCCGGATTGAAGTCCGTAGCGCCCGAAAATTGACCGACGACATAGACATTTCCGTTTGCCGCCCCCACGTCCCAGCCATAATCCTGGCTTTCGCCTCCCACTGACTTGTGCCAAAGAGTTCCGCCTGTCGCTGGGTCGAGCCTGACGACGAACACATCGGAACTGCCCGCGCTCTTCAGGTCCGTGACACCATCGCCCGTAAAGTCAGCAGCGCTGCGAAACCCCCCGGTCACATATAGCGCTCCCGTCGTCGGATCGAGCCGAATGCTCGAGGTAGCATCCCCCTCGCTCCCGCCAAATCGACGGGCCCATAACAGATCACCATTGGGGTTGTATTTCGCAACATAGGCGTCCTCGCCCCCTGCGCTCGTCAGCGCCGTGAAATTCGTTCCCAAGTCAAAATCCGCCGTGCCCGTAAATGCTCCCCCGATGTAGGTGTTTCCCGCTGGGTCCATGATGGACCTGCTGATTACGGAGTCGTATTCCGCGCCGCCAATCTGCCCCACCCAGGAAGCGAGCAAACTCCTCGACTCGAGTTGTTCCAAACATCGTCGGGGTACCTTTGCTGAGCGATGAGCAAAGGACGGGCGATTACGAGAAAAAAAGGATTTCATTTTCGGATCTCCAAGCAAATCTGGAACCTGAGGGTAAGGCATAGCGGCCGCCGACGGAAAAGACGCGGCGGTTGAGAGCGGCGTTCAACCGCCCAAGTAGCGATTTCTCTCAAACCCAATGCGGAAAGCGGTTCTGCTGAGTGCCACAAAACGGCGAAATTCCACAAGTAAGCCTGATTGCCGCTGCGAAATGACATTCCACAGCCATGGGCGCGGTCAAACGCGGCGCCCTCGGCTCATTTTTGGGGCGCCGATTCCGCCCCGGGCGTGCGCAAGCTCTGTTCAAAAGCTTGAAAATCTCCACGACCACGCAGGGCGCTGAAATCGGAGTCTTTTATAAAATGGGCAACCATGGGAGGCGAAAAGTGCCCCTCCTCCCGAGCTTTGCCTAATAGCTGCAGTGCACGCTGGACGTGGCGATCTTGGTCGCTTTTTTCTGCGGTCATGGACGCCAAATAGGAGAAGAAGCACGCCGCGTCATATAATACATCCGGGGCGATTTTTTCAGGCTTGAGGTACTCTTCGACGAGGCTCACTGCTTCCTCAAGTTGGGTTTTTGCGAGCGCGCGAGCCTTCATAAAGACAAAGCTCGGCTTTCGGGATTCGTCAACCCATTCCATAGCTTTATCAAATGCCGCGATCGCATCCGTAGGTCGCTCCAGCTTATTCAACGCATTTCCCATCGACCCATAAGAATTTGCAAGAAACTGCCGGGCTGAGACAATTCGTGAATCCCGGGCCAAGACGGCGTGCAGCAAAGCAATTGCCTTCTCGAAATAGGGAAGCGCTTCGGCGGGCGAGTCACTATGCGAAAGACGGATCCCGATATTGCAATTTTTAGCTCCCAGGTCGATTTGATAGCCTGGTACATTGGGAAACTCCTTGATCAATGCTTCGATGATCTCATGGCTTTCGCGCTCGGCCGCGATTACCTCAGCATGCTTTCCCTGCATGCCAAGAGTAGTTGCCAAATTATCCAAACTGGATGACAAACCGGACCTCAGACCGAGATCGCGTGAGTGAAGTGCAATCAATCTGCGAAATTCATCGCAGCTAGCGGAAAAGCTTCGCTCTGCTTCTGGAATGCGATTCTGTCCTGCCTGTAGCGTTCCGAGCGCATTCCATGGCCGAGCCAGCAATTCGTCCTCTGAAAGCGATAAGTTCTGCTTCGGGGGAATTTTTTGGTAGATCTCAATGGCGCGTTGAATCTCGCGCTCCGCCTCTTCATCTTTTCGAGTTGCCCGTAGGAACTGGCCAAGGTTTAAAGCCACCGAAGCCTGACAGTAATGCGTGGAAGCCTCCGCAGACTTCTCCGCCGAAGCATTAATTAGTCGCTGTGCGGTTCGAAGGTGCACCTCCGCGTCGGTCATTTCGCCCAGGTCCGCTAGCGCCGTCGCCAAACCTCGATGGCTATCGGCCAAATAGAATTGGATTTCTCCCGCCTCTGGTAAGGACCGGTGCAGCGCCTCAAAGGAGGCAATGGCTCGCTGATAATCGGCTCGCATCGCTGCAAAGTCTCCCAAGTGCCGATGGAGCCCTGCAAGATCTCGAAGCGTTAACGCCATTTCAAGCTGAAGGCGATTGTCGTTTGTTTTCTGCTTTCCAAGTCGTTCGTAGAATGGCAGCGCCGTTGCAAGAAGTTCCTTTCGCAACGCGAGGTTGTTTGACTCCCGCAGTCGTGGGTCGCTCGCAATCTTCTTAGTGGTCGCCTCGATCGCCTGTCGGGCGATCTTAAAACTCTCTTCCGTCTGGTTGCGGGCCTCCGATTCGCTTTGCAGGCTGGCTTCAGCCTTCCGTCGCGCCTGGTGCGCCTCGATCGCTTGCCAGACGCTGACGACCGTACCGATCAGCAGGGCCGCGGCGACCATGGCGGCGGTCGCGATATAACGCTGATTTCGACGAGCGAATTTCTGAATTCGATAAGTAATCGAGGGCGGGCTTGCCAGAACCGGTTCATCATTCAGATATCGCTGGATATCGGCAGCGAGCGCCGCAGGCGAGTCATACCGCCGGTTTCGATCTTTCTCGAGCGCCTTCATCACGATCCAATCGAGTTCACCGCGCAAGGATTTGCTGACGCGGCGAACATCAGCGCCGCGGCGCTCGGAAATGGTGGACTGATCCTTGGCTTCCAGTGTGCTGACGCGAACGCTGGGAGAAGGAGGATCAACTTCGCGGATCATCCGCCTCATTTCATCAAAACTGGCTTTTCGCAGCGCCTCGCTTTCAAAGGGCGTGTGGCCGGTCAGCAGTTCGTAGAGCAACACGCCCAGCGAATAGACGTCGCTGCGGGTGTCGACATCGATGCTGCTCAGTCCCGCTTGCTCGGGACTCATGTAGAGCGGCGTGCCGATCAGTTGATTAAAGCCCGTGTGCAGCGTCTTTTCCGTCAGTTGCTGGCCAATCGCCCGGGCAACGCCAAAATCGATGACTTTGGGGACGGGCGTCACATCGTGCATTTCTACGAGTAAATTGCTGGGCTTGATATCGCGGTGAATTAGGCCCTTTTGATGGGCGTGCTGGACCGCTCCGCAAATCGTGATGAACAAACCGAGTCGCTGACGATTATCGAGTTTCTGCTGATCGCAGAATTCGGTAACCGGGACGCCTTTGACGAGTTCCATGACGAAATAGGGCCGGCCCAACTCCGTCGCGCCCGCATCGAGCATCTTGGCGATATGGGGATGATTCATCATCGCCAGGGCTTGCCGTTCCGCTTCAAATCGCGCGATGACTTGGTGGGTATCCATTCCCGGCTTGATGACTTTGAGGGCAACTGTTCGCCGCACCGGCTCTCGCTGCTCGGCCATGTAGACGACGCCCATGCCTCCTTCGCCGATCTTTTCGAGCAGCTTGTAAGGGCCGATTGGCATTCCCGGTCTTTCCGCATGGCTGCTTAGATCCAGAGTTGCCACCGCGGGCAGCCCTTCGATCAACGAATTTGCGGCGGAATGGGCGTCCAAAAGCTCCTTCACTCGTCCCAATAGTTTGGGGTCGGCGCCGCAAACTTCCTGAAGGTACGACTCCCGTTCTCCCGGCGGGTAGTTGTCCAGCGCGCTAAGAAAAATCCGCTCTGCATCGGCTTCATTTGCGGTCATGGATTACAACGCTCGTTTAAGACAAGTAGCATTCGACGTTAGGGCCAGGATACGGACGCACCGCCGCCCTGATGATAATGCGAAAAGAGACGCCAATCCGTGCCACCAGATTAGGAAGCTTGTTCATTCCCCGTGGAACTGGCGTCGTCCGACAGTTCAGCCTGCAAAAAGGCCCGGGCATAGGTCCATTGTCGAAAACCAGTTCGGCGGGAAACGCCGGCCATATCAGACGCCTCTTCAATCGAGAGACCCGTGAAAAGCCGCAACTTGGCCATTTCACTGGCGGCTACGTTGCTCGCCTTGAGCTTGTCCAAGGCTTCGTCGAGATCGAGAAGCTCTTGGGGATGGATTGCAAAGGTGAGTTGCAAGTCATCGAGATCACGTCGCTGATAGCCACGTCCAGCTTTAAGAGACTGCTTGTGCCGCGCTCCGTCAATCAAAATCCGCCGCATCGACTCGGCAGCCGCCGCGAAGAAATGCCCCCGATTATCCCATTGCTGAGGGTTCTTCACATCCACGAGCCGCACATAGGCCTCATGCACCAGCGCCGTGGCCTGCAGCGTCTGTCCCGGCTTCTCTTGGGCCAACTTAGCCGCCGCTAATTTGCGCAATTCCTCGTACACCAGCGGCAATAACTGCTCCGATGCGGAAGGATCGCCGGATTCGATTTGCGACAGGATGCGAGTGACGTCGGACATTTTTCTTCGCAAAGCATTGTGACGTTCAAGAACTAGGATGCGTCCCGCGCACGGGAGCGACTAGATCGGCGAAGCGCGGCGAAATTCCTCCAAACAGTAGCATAGACAAAAAAACCGGCGCTACCTCAATTCTGATTGAGGTAGCGGCGGCACGAAGTTTTGGCTGAAACCACGGCGCATTCGCGTCTATCGAAGTTTGCGTTTCATGGGCATGAACTCGGTATCCAATTGGTTGCGGTCCGAAAGGAACGCCAAAAGGGCCAGGTCGCTGGTTGAATCCATCGATGATGCCGCCGTGTAGAGCGGGGCGTTGACATCTTGGATCGCTGCAACATACGTATCTTGGCCCGAAGTTACTGTTAAGATGTCGCCTGAGGGAAAATCGGCCGCGCCGGGATAAATCCAGCCTGCCACATAGACCGTGTCGCCCACGACGCCCGCCGGGCGCGCTGCACTGTCCCATCCAGGGCCGCCAAAGCGCCAGGCCGTGAGGAACTCGCCAGTAGGAGCGTATTTGATGAGAAGCGAATCGCGATCACCGGCGCTGGTTAATTCGTCGCCCGCGATTGCTGGAGTGAAGTCGATCGTGTTGTAAAACGTTCCGCCTACGTAGATGTTTCCAGTGGTGGGGTTCACTGCCGCTCGCGGACTTGCCCCTTCATGGGTTCCCAATTGGCCCCAAGTATCTGCCCATTCAAACGATCCAGCAAGTTTGTTGTAAGTGGCGACCACTGCGTCGGTGTAGCTGTCTCCGGACGTCACAAGATAGCTGCTTGCGCCCGGATCCAGGTCAATGCTGTTCCAGAATTCGCCCGTGACGACAAGACTTCCGCCGTTCAATGCGAGATTCCAATTCTGGCCTTCTCCCGAGGCGCTGCCGCCCATGGTCTGGGCGTAGATAAAGCCGCCTGTCGTGGAATATCGGGCGAGAAACGCGTCGGTGCTTCCACTACTCGTTCGGTTTGACACTCCGCTGCCCGGTTGAAAGTCAGCGGTACCGAAAAATTCGCCGAGCACATAAACGCCATCATTGTCGACTTGAAGACTGTGCCCAGTATCGTTGCTCGCCCCGCCCATTTGCCATGCCGTAACGAAATTGCCGCTGGCATCGAGTCTTTGCACAAACGCGTCGGGACTGCGGTTTTTTCCATTACCAGCCGCCGCGAGCGAAAATGTTCCCGCACCTGGATTAAGGTCAGCAGTATTGGTGAAGAAGCCCGTCGAATAAACTTGCCCGCCATAGATCGCGACGTCATTTACCTGATCGGATCCGTCGCCGCCAAACGTCCGAAACCAAATGGTCGCTCCTGTCGCCGCGTCTAGTTTAACAAGAAATGCGTCGCTAATGCCGTTACTGGTCGCGTCGACAACTCCATCGCCGGTAAAGTCGACGCTCAGTGCGAATGTGCCGCCTACGATGACCGCGCCCGCCGAATCGTAACTGACTACTTTAGCGACATCGGATCCCGCTCCGCCGAATTTTCGCGCCCAGGCGAGGGCGCCCGCCGCGTCATACTTCGCGATGTAGGCGTCACTAGACGAAGTGGGAGTTTTTCCCGTGGTGAGGACGCTGGTCAGTGCAAAAGTCCCGGCCGTCGGATCGAAGTCGGTGGTGCCGCTGAAATTTCCAGCGACGAAAACGCTCCCCTCAGGGGAGACCGCGTTACGCAGCGCCGGGGTGGCCCCGGAATCGCCCGAGTCAATTCCAATCGCCCAGCCGGCGAGGACCTTGCGATCCTCAAGGTGTTCGAATTTCAAACGAGAAAAGAATTGGCGGCTCCGAGAACGGGGGGCCTTTGTCGTCGAATGACGGGAGTAAAGTTGGAACCGCATGATGAGAATCTCCAGCCTGAGAGGATTGGGCCAAGTTGGTGCTTGTGTTAGCGATTGGATGTCTGCCGCAATCCAGTGCGCCATCGAGTTGTAAATCACCTCAGTAAATTTGCGAAAAAAAACTTGTCTGGCCTACTCCTGCCAGCTTTGCGACCTATGTCTTGTCCATGCCACGGTTTACGCCGCCAAATTGCGGCGACCCTTACTGCGGGGCCTTGCTTTGCGGGCTGCCGATAGCCGCTTTCGCTTCGTCGATCAACTTTTGAAACGATTCGTATTCCTGAAGCGTGGGTGAGTTTTCGTAAGTCCCTAGGCATCGCAAAACGAACTGGCCGCCCTTCTCATTCAAAAGTTGCCGATAAAGGGCGACCCCTTCGTCTACTGCTTGTTGGCCGCGGTGCTTTCGATCTTCCGGTGCTTTTGCGGTACTAGACTTGAGGGATTCGGCAAGGTCAAATCGCGCTGCGGCTAACGCGGTGCGGGGAGGTACATCACTAGGTTGTGACAGCACCAGGCCGCGTAGAGCGGTTGCGGTTTCCTCCAAGATGATCTCTGCGGCCGCAGGATCGTCCGCTTTTAGGATCTTCGCCATCCCCCATCGAGCGCGAATGTGTTCATAAGGAAACAAGGAATGATCTTTAACATGCCGCTCAAGGATCGGTTCGGCCATCGCTAGCAGCGTTTTTGCCTCCTGCATTTCATTCGCGTCAATTAAACGCATCGATAGGTGAACTGCGGCCTCCGCGTAGGTCGCCTCATATTCAACTGTTTCTTTCCACTTGGAGTGCAGCAAACGGGCCGTCTGGAATAATTCACGCGCTATCTCGAGCGATTCCGGTCCCCGCCCCGCGTCATCCAGCATGCCGGCGAGATTGTGAGCAACGATGGTATGCCGTAAGTAGTATTCTCGCGACTCAGGAAAGTCTTTCATCAGCTGCCGAGTCAAAGCCATCGCTTCTCGATAGACTGGTTCCGCGTTAGCGAAATCGTGATGGCCTGCATAAATGGCCGCTAAATTGCTGCAGGAGCCCGCTAGATTGAAACGATAGGCTGGAACCCGAGGAGATTTCGCGAGCAACTCGCGTTCGATCTTCAGTGCTCTTTCGAGCAATTCCACGGCCCGCTTTGAGTCGCCGGTTTTGGTCATTTCGATGGCCGAAAGCGCACTTAGCGCATTGGCAAGGTGTACCTGGCAGTGATCAAATTTGGCGGCAAGGTCTTCGCAGTGCGCGACGGCTCGCTCCGCCATTTCGATGGCCTGGGTCAGATCATGGCGATTTTCCCATGTTCGCGCTAGTTCTGATTCGGCATTTGCCATGGATAATTGGTAAGACGGTACAGCGGGATGGTCCTGCCAGAGTTTCGTCCTTGTTGCGAGGCATTCTTCATAGGCCTGCGTCGCTTTTTCAGGGTTCGCTTGATCACGGAGAATATCGCCGAGCAGCAAAAAGTGATTCCCCAGAAACTCTCGTTGCCAAGCCTTCGGAGCGACCGCGACGGCAGTCTCTTGT
>JBKJSI010000816.1:0-3263 GCA_046595915.1 Pirellulaceae bacterium | reverse complement strand
AACCATTGACGATGGCGCCATTCTTTACATGGACTTCCGGCTTTAGTGTTCCGGTTTCCGTATTAAGTGGCCTATGATTTACAACGACACGAATGACGGCCTCAGGTTGCTTGATTCGCTTCCAGAATGCATTCGCGGCATCTTGGCGGGCGACGGCGTCACTGCCGGGATATGATCGATCCGCTGGTGGTGCTGGTGATTTGTTCTCGCTGGCTTGTGATGTTGTTGACGCTCCGGTAGTGAGTTTTTTGGATTCTTCATCGATTATGCGGAGGATTTCCTGAGCAGGCGAAATATGTACGGTGTGCTCGCGTTCGAGCTTTTCGAATTGTTCAATGGATTCGATTGCCGCTGATTCATCGGCGACGCCAATTCCCAGGAAATGTCCACCGTTGCTTACGACTCCCATTCCCACCGCGTTTCTCACGCCAAGCCAATGTATATCGAATCCCGTGTTATCACTTTGCTTTACCAATCGATGATCTCGGTATTTTTCTCCCATTCGCCAGACAGGTTCAGGCGTGCTGACATATCCATCTCGCCATCCCAAGGCGAGCACATCAAGGCAGTTGACGTAATCTCCTGGTATTGGCGTTTTTCCGGCTCGCTGAAACCCTTCCTCCGGCTTGAGTTCCTTGCACCAGATCAATGTGAATCGCTGATCGGCAGTCCGTGTCAACTTTTCGACCGTCAAAGTTTGTTTATCCAGGATCACTTTGCCCGTTTCTCGCAGATCTGAGTCCGCAACCGCAGGATGGGTGACAATTACGCCCTTTACGATCGTGCCGGCAAAAGATGTTTCTCGAATTGCTGACAGGCGATTGTTCTCTTTGTCTACTTGCCGTAAATAGCGGCTGCCTTTGAGCGCGATCAGCACCGATGCTTGGCTCGGTTTAAGATATTCCGACGGTTCGAGCGTGTATCGCTCTAGCCATTTGGCGATGGCGGGCGCACTGAGACACATTCCCAACGAACCTCGATGGTAGGCGATCAAGCCGAGGAACTCGCCACTGCTTGAGCAAACAACCCCGCCTTGCTCGATTTTTCCTTCCGCGTCAATTCCAAAGCCGACGGTACTATCAAAGGTTAGATCGGGAGCGGGATTTGAGAAAACTCTCACTTTCGTGAGAGACCCTCGCTCCCCAGGCACAAAAGCCCATGCCGTTTGCGCGTCGACTGCGACGCTGTTCAATTCGGTCACGCCGCCCGAGGGATAACGATTGTTGTAAAAGGCTCTGACATACATGGGTGCGTCACCCAGCGACCTACCTGGAAGTGATTTTGTACCGATCGTAAGGAGGCACTCGGAATGAAGGGCTCGCGGGACAAAAGCAATTCCTTGAATTTGTAGGCCTCGGTGAGTCTCTCCGCCCTGCCGTTCCGGGTATTCCCGGGCCTCGATCGCGAGATATTCTCTTTTCTGAATCTGCGCCCAGAGCGCGTCGGCGTCTTTTGATGTTTCGAGGTCGCCAGAAGTTGCTTTACTTCCATTCGAGGAACTCAAGTCGCTAGAGATTTCTGAGGTAGACGTCTTCGGTTTCGTCATCGCCTCCCAACCAAGCTCATCCATCTTGAGCAGGCTGTCGATTCTGGCTTTGATGATGGCGGCTTCGTTTTTCTCTCGCTTGGTGAGGCGGGATTCGATTTCGGTTAGTTGGCGGCGGAGCTCTTGGGCTTCGGCTTGTTGGAGGCGGTGGCGGAGGTTGAAGGCGGCTTTGACTTCGGTTTCGAGCTTCTTTTTTAGCTCCAGCATCGTGGGGTGGCTGTCGCCGAATTTGGCGGCGGCGGTGCGGACTTCGCCTGCGGTGGTGATCGATTTGGCTTCGGCTTTGGCGAATTCGGTCCAGAGGGTTCCGATGGCTGGATTGGGGGCGGGTTGTTTGGCTTCTTCGGCGCCGAAGTCCTTCATGTCGAGAGCGCCGATGATCCCAACGATTGTTTTGAGCTCCTTACTGCTCGCTTGAATCAGCACCGAATTTGTCCGGTCTTCCGCAGTAAGTTGTGCGCCTTCGATTTGAAATCCGTTGATCCTGTCGGCCACCTCCGACGCGCGCTTGTTTACTAAGCGATAAACGTAAACATGTTTATCTGCAGTGGCAGTGTTTTTGTCCGGTGTTTTTTTGCGTTCAGCGGCGCCCTTGATATCGAGATTTGAGAGGATGGCTTCGATGATGCTGAGGTCGCCAGGTTTGCCGCGCACCACGATTGAGTTGGATCCGGCTTCTGCGGCGATCTTGACGTTGTCCAATCCGAGATGATTCAGTGCTTGCGCGACTTTGCTGGCGTCGGCGTGGTTGAGTGAAAATATCTTTATTGAGTCGCCTTTCGCAGCATCTCCTTCGGGCTTTGTCGCCTCCGGTGGCTTATCTAGTTTTGGCAGCAACGATTTTATTTTATCAATTGCCTCCGTATTTCCATGAACCATGAGCATATTAGAACGACGATCGACGCTGATGTGGGCGTCTTTGATTTCGAGGGTGTTGAGATGATTGGCGACTTTGTTTGCGTCGGCGTGGCTTAGGGGGAAGGCTTGGAGTTGCGTTTTAGCTTGGAGGAGGCCTTTTTCGGCGAGTGCGTTTTTGACTTGATCGATATATCTCGTTGGTCCTGTAACAATGGCCGGCCCATCGTCCGAATCGGTATAGGCGATTGTGATTCCGCGAGTGCCCAACTCCTTCATTGCGACTACGAGTTCTTTGACACAATCTCGCGCCAATTCGAACTGAGTCATCACGTCTTGCGGGTCTGCCGGTTTCTCTTGTCTTATTCCGGCAGTTTCCGCAAGTGATTCGACTTGTACAACTTCTGCGGGCGAACCTACTACTAGTAGGGCATTGGACCCTGGATCGTAGATAGCGCTGAGCTTCTTGATGTCGATCGATTTAGAAAAACCTTCCCAAGTCCCAGGTCTCAATCGGATAACACTCGCGGCTTGATCTTTGCCGATTAAGTTCATTTCCGTCAGGGAGTTCTCTGCCTTGGAAATTTGTTCCCTTGCAGGCACTGCGATAGATAGGACATGTTTATCGCCGATATTCGTAATCGCGTGATATATGTGTTGCTGTGAGAATTTGTCTCGAAACTCCGTTAACTTCCCATTAGCCAAAACAAAATGGTGACAAATGGGTGAGTTATCGAGGTCGAATGCGTTTTCTTTTTTGTCTTGGCCTATCGCCATCGAACAAATGAGGAGCAGGGTGTACATCGGTTATTCTCCTTGGCTTGTTGTTTTTTCTATGTTTTGCGGGGACTGCGGGCGTTGT